>VXXH01000807.1 GCA_009835515.1 Candidatus Poribacteria bacterium | reverse complement strand
ATGTAGGATTAATTCTGAGTTTCACTATAAATAGCCATGGATATCAACGCCGTACAATTTGCTTTACAAGGGGACTTGTGCTAAAATACGCGGAGGTTTAACCGAAATATCCTGATATCTTTAGGAAAACACACGAGGAGCGACTATGAAAGTAGCAGCAATTTTAGGTGAACATCAAGCCGGGCTTGCCGAAGTGCCGGATCCAACGCCGAAAGAGGACTGGGTCGTCGTAAAGATCCACGCATCGCCGATGTGTACCGAATACCACGCCTTTGAGCACGGAAGCAAAACGGATCGGATGGGACACGAAGCAGCAGGTGAGGTTGTGGATGTCGCACAACCCGGAAAAGTAGAGGTAGGCGATAGGGTGGTCGTGATGCCGCAATATCCTTGTGGGAAATGCGTGCTTTGCACGGATGGTGACTATATCCACTGCGAGAACAACTACAATTTCGAGGAATTCGTCGGCTCCCCTTACGGCAGTGCGACAATGGCGCAGTATATTCTCAAGCCGTCTTGGTTGCTCCCGAAAATACCGGACAATGTTTCTTACGAACACGCGTCACTTGCGTGTTGTGCCTTAGGACCGTCATACCGAGCCTTTGACGAGATGGGTGTTAATGCGACACATACCGTGCTAATCACCGGCATCGGTCCCGTCGGTTTCGGTGCGATTACCAACGCTCGGTTCCGCGGTGCGAAGGTCATCGCTGCGGAACTGATTCCGTGGCGCGCTGAACGCGCGAGACAGATGGGTGTCGAAGCCGTCATCAATCCAACCGATGAAGACGCTGTTGATCAAATTCGTGACCTTACAACAGACGGTCGCGGTGTTGACTTCGCGCTTGATTGCTCAGGGAATGTCCAAGCACATCGGCTTTGCATCGATGCGACGCGTCGGCGTGGTACAATAGCGTTCGTCGGACAGAGCGGTAGAAATGATACTGTTATCCATGTGAGTCCGGATCTCATCGGTAAGGGATTACGTCTCGCTGGCGCGTGGCACTATAATCTCAACCAATTCCCCGGGTTGATGAAGGTCATTGAAGGTTCAACGCTCCTTGATCTACTTATCAGCAATATCTATCCGATGAGCGAAATCCAAGCGGCATTTGAGACCTCCGCCTCTCACGAAAGTTCTAAGATTATCCTGAAACCTTGGGAGTAAGCCATGTCAACGACACAGAGGCCGAACATACTTCTCATTGTGTCCGATGACCACGCGGCACCAGCGATTAGCTGCTATGGAAGTGAGATGAATCACACCCCGAACATTGACCGGATCGGCAACAGCGGGATGCGGTTCAACAATTGTTTCTGCACAAACGCGATTTGCACACCCGCGCGTGGCTCCATTCTAACGGGGAAGTACAGCCATAAGACCGGTATCAAAACCCTCGCGGACACAATTGACCACACGCAGGAAAAAACAGTTGCCCAGCGGCTGCACGAAGATGGATATCAGACAGCCGTTGTTGGCAAGTGGCACCTTGGACACGGTGGTGTCAGCGACCCGCACGGCTTTGATTACTGGAACGTGTTTCCCGTTCAAGGTGCACATATCAATCCTGAAATGATTGAAATGGGAGAACGGAAAAGATTTAACGGATACTCCGCAGACATCGTGACGGACAGTTCACTTGACTGGTTGCAAAACCGTGAGAAGGATGAACCGTTTTTCTTGATGACGACCTATAAGGCGACGCACGATCCGTTCTTTCCGAATCCGAAGCACCTACACCTCTATACAGACGAAATTCCTGAACCGCCGACCTTCAACGACGCTTATGAAAACCGAGCGGCTGCCGCTGGAATGAATACAGCGAAGGTCAGCATCATGCAGCGGAAAAACCATTTACCAGAGCCAACGCCTGAAGGTCTGGAAGGCGATGATTTGAAGCGGTGGAACTATCAGTGCTACATGCAGAACTACCTACGTTGCGCGCACGCAATTGACGAAAACGTTGGGCGACTGCTCGATTATCTGGATGCTGAAGATTTAGCGGAGGACACCCTCGTCATCTATTCGGCGGATCATGGGTTCTTCTTGGGCGATCACGGCTGGTACGATAAACGGTTCATGTATGAAGCATCGATACGGATTCCATTGCTTGTGCGGTATCCACGTGAGATTCCAGCGGCAGGTGTCAGCGATCAAATTGCCCTGAACGTCGATTTCGCACCGACGCTGCTCGACTACGCTGGCATAGCAATTTCAGACGATATACAGGGAAGCAGTCTCCGAACCTCGTTGACGGGTGAAACGCCTGCGGATTGGCGGACTTCCATGTATTACCGATATTGGATGCACCTCGCGCATTTCAATATTCCAGCACATTACGGCGTGCGGACGGAACGCTATAAGCTCATCTACTATTACGGTGAGGCGTTAGGGTCAGGAGGTGCGATTGATCGTTCTACACCACCGGAATGGGAATTGTTCGATTTGGAGAAAGATCCATACGAGATGCACAATATCTACGCAGAACCAGCGTATGCAGATGTTGTTGCAGAATTGAAGCAGGAGCTGCAACGGCTGCAGGACGAATTGGGAGATTATGCGTAGAATTGGAATCATCCATCCGCAAGAAATTTAAAACTTTTGACCGTGTTTTTTCGGTACAGAAGTTTTTCAATTGGCTACGCCTGTTAGAATATCAATAGAAAACTGCCATCACTCGCTCTTTATCCGTCCCCAAGTAACAGCGAGTTTGCCTTCAGGTTCAACGCTGGAAGCACGGAGATCCATCTCTGTCTGGATATCCTTCGCCGATAAAGCTTCACTGTAAATGGCAAATTCATCAATAACGCCATTAGCACCAGATGCAGCAACTCTGTAATTAAATTTGTTGTTTCCACCAATCCTTGGAGGTCTATGGAATTCAGCGAACGGTCCAATTCCGGCTTTTGTCGCAACTTCTTCGCCATTAATGTAGAGGAAAGCGTCATCCTCAAAATTCCAAGTTACCGCTACATGCATCCACACATCTTTCTTAACAAGATCAGCGGCGGGGACACTCATCAGCGCATCTATATCAAGCGCACTCTCTATCAAGAAAACGAATTGATCTTCAAGTTGCCCTGCCAAGGTGCCTTTCCCGATAGAGAAGGAGAGCGCAGCCGTACTCGCATCGAATAATCTAAAGGTGCCTTCACCTGCACCGTCCCAATACGGCTTAAACCAGAACCCAATCGTGCCTGGGTTCTGCATCAGGTAATCAAATTCAATAAACTGATCCTTACTATCATCAAACTCAATTCCCATTCCGTACACACCCTCTTTACTCGGTACACGCTTCGCACCGCCTATAATCACACCGTCATTCCCGTTACCACTGGTATCTTCAGCAACATCAGCGTTCTTCCCTTTGAAGGAAAACCAGACTTCAGGTTCCGGTGCAGCATCCCCGATATGAGATAGCAGTATCACGCCAACTGCGAGTATTAAACTAAATATTAAAGTTTTACAAATAGATTGGATTGTTCTGTTG
>VXXH01000265.1 GCA_009835515.1 Candidatus Poribacteria bacterium | reverse complement strand
GTGTCGTGTCCGGAGCCAAATACGTTGGATTCCCGCAACCCTAAAAGAAACGTACCCCCTTGGCTGTTCAATGCCGGGTCAATTGAAGGCAGCGGAGGCGACCAGAGTTCTGTGACATTCACCTGAATCGCTACCGCATTGGAACTTGCATCCCACAACGGAACAATTTTTGCTGCTCCGATATAAGTCTTATCACGGAGTATTTGCTCACTTTCTTCCTTGTCTGCTTCCATGTAAACATCACCAACTTCAAATAAGAGTTCACGGAGAATAACGTCTTTCTTGGTCTTCTCGTTACCGGATAAATTGATTTCTCCGATAACGCCTTCGTCAATCTCAATACCGAGGTAAACGCCATCAGCGAATTTCTTCACAGAGGTGTGTTCTTTGTCTATGCGCGCAAAGTGATAACCATTTTCCTTATAAAAATTTATGATCGCTTCAAAATCTGATGCCAAAGCGGTTTCATCATATACACTCCAGACATCTGTCCGCATCAGGGCACGAATTTGCTGCTCGGAGAATGAATCATTACCTTTGATAACCAGACTCCGTACAGTAGTTGATTCATCGCCTAAACCCGTTGTTTCGTTCTGCGCAGCAGTCGCGGTTTCTGATGAAACTTCAACGTGTATACTGATACTGAACAACGCAATTAAGCACAGCGTTCCAAGTGGGCGCGTAGCGAACCTAAAATCTACCATTATGTTTCACCGACGGTCAAGGCTCCATCGTGACCCGGATTGTCGCCTTTCCCTTGGAACGAGTGGGTTCCGCGATTTGAGAGGAAACTTTCAAGGAGTATAAAGCAGACAG
The DNA here is from genome assembly GCA_009835515.1 of Candidatus Poribacteria bacterium. GTDB lineage: Bacteria > Poribacteria > WGA-4E > WGA-4E > WGA-3G > WGA-3G. The sequence continues at coordinate 2,677 of VXXH01000265.1, read as the reverse complement.
CCAAAAGAAGCAACTCACCCCATATTTCCCTGCCGTGTCTTTTAACGTTGTAAGCATCAGCTGCCACCGTTGTCCCATCAGTTTCCGCACCTGCTGCCGTTTGCGCGCCGAGGCGCGCAGCTGCTTGTTGCAGCGGAATCTGTGCCAAATTGGCTTCAGTCGCGTCGACATTCACCGCAAAAAAGTTTCGTTGGAGACGATCTTGTGTTCGTACCTCAACCTCATAGATACCGGGACGTTCTGTTCCCTGAAATTGCAGCGTGCCATCTTCAGCAATCGGGACCACGGTGCTATTATCAGTACCGGATTCATCGTTATCTGAGGTATTGACAGCCGTTTTTAAGCGAATGGACGCTTTCCCGCCAGCACTGCGCGGATAACGCGCCGTATAGGTGTCCCCGACATGACCGCCCCATGTTAAAAGATTACGATTCGCTATGGCAGTGTAAAGCACACTCTGTTGGAGCATCGGGAGGAAATACGGGTTAACGAGCAGATCGTTTGTAACGGCTGTAGCACGAGAGGGTCCGGCATTTACCGTGGGTGTGTTAGGCTGTTGTCTGAGCAGCCCGCAGTTATAAAGCAATACGGTGCTTGTTCCCTGATTTCGCTCGACAAGAAACGGCGTTTCATCATCGAAATGTGCGATTACCTCCGATTCAGAGGTAGGACGTAGTACCACACCGCTGTGAAATTGTGGGGCGTATTGTGCAGAAAAACCTTCGTTCGGAAAAATATCAAAAATAGGGTGTGCCGCTTGATACGCACGCACCTGCTGCGGTGGTGTCCACGTGAGCGGACTACCGAGTTGCACAGGCAACCAAGCATCGCTAAGTGAGTTGTAACTATTTGCATCGCTGTACTTGCTCACAAAGGCTATAACACTTTTACCGTGCCGGATGAACTCTTGCAGCTGCGCATTGATCTGTCGGGTGATCTTCGGCACATCAGCCAGAATGATAACGTCGTAATCTTCAAGCGGAAAGGTTTCAAAGGCGGTAGGCGTGCATTGCGTCGGTAAAATCATTGTATCGGCTGTTAGCTGTCGGCTGTCGGCTGTCGGTGGGGCGTTAAGAAAATCTCTTTGCGGATTGCTGACGGAAACCGATTGCTGACGGCTATTTTTATGTGGGTTAAGTGCCAATGTAAGGTATTCCGTATCTTCTCCGACACAAAGGACACGCACCTCACCAATGACATCCAGAGCGAAATAGTGCTGGTTGTCAACGTTGAGGCGATCCTCTGTGAGTGTAAGGGAACCGATATGCGTACCGGGTGTAGAAAAGTTGTATGTTAAAGTCGTATTCAGTGATTCGTTAGCTGCTGCAGAAAAACTCACAGTTTTTTGTTTCTCGCCGTCAATAGACAGCGTTAGTATATTTTGCGCCAACGGTGCTACCGAATGGTTCGCGGTAGTTACATTCAATTGGAGCGGTAGATTTACACCTATTAGTTGATTAGAGGGACGGACTTCTTCAATATTTGTGTTATGTGCTTCTCCTTCGGCAACCGGAATCAGAGAAACACGAGCACCAGAGCGATTTAAGAGTCTACTCCAGTTCTCCCATCCGTTCTGGGTGAAGTCTGAAATGAGATAGAGTTCTTTGTTCAATTGTTCTGATTCGGCGAGGATTTCGTGCGCAAGTTCAAGGCTCGGCTGAACGTTCGTGGCGCGATAAGAGACTGCAGCATTGTTAATCGCCGCTGTGACGCTCCGAAGGTCAGGCGTGAGTTGCCGAAAAATAGGATTCGGAACATCCGACATTAAAATAAGTGCGGCACTGTCTCCGTGCCGCAGTGTATCCAGAATATTAATCGCTAAAACTTTTGCTTTTTCAAACCTGATGCCGTCAACATCTTGGTACGCCATGCTGTAAGAGTTATCCAAAACGATGACAATGTCGGTTTTCGCGCGGACGGATGCGACCGGCAACCCAAGCGTCAAGAACGGACGCGCCAAAGCAAGCGCGATAAGGGCGACGATTGCCATCCGCAAAAGCAAAATCAGCAGCTGCCTGAGTTGGAATCGCCGGGCATTTTCACGATGCGCTGCCATCAGAAACATCAGGCTGCTAAAATCGACCGTCACGACACGACGCCGGTTCCAAAGATGGATAATCAGTGGGATCCCAGCGGCGAGGAGTCCAAGAAGAAATAGTGGGTTGAGAAACGCCATCAGTAGTTATTAGTTATCAGTTGTCAGTCGTCAGTCGTTATCATGCTTCGCAGTGAGAACAGTGTGGTTTTTCTCCGAAAAACCTTTCAGTTTTCAGTAAGAATAGCCATCAGCCACCAGCCGTCAGAGGAATGGTTATCAATTTTTAGTTAATCCCTTGTGGCGGTTACCTTTACTGTTACTGCCACAATCAACCTCTTTAGGACTTACGCATTTTCTCTTAAAGTCCCCCTGATAAGGGGGATTTAGGGGGTTAAATCACCAAAATATACCGTTTCCTATTCAATTTGCGTAAGTCCTGCTCTTAACTGATGACTAATGACTGATGACTATTAAAACTGATAACTGATGACTGATGACTATTCAACGATGGCAATTTCAAGTTGATTGAGGGTTCGGAAAACACCTTCAGCGAATTCCATCAGGTTATCGGATTCCACGGTGCTTCCGCCGAGTTGAATATGATTCGCATCAGCGATGGTCTGTCCGAATGTCGGATCC
>VXXH01000464.1 GCA_009835515.1 Candidatus Poribacteria bacterium | reverse complement strand
TTTCATGATGTATTCCTTTCTCAAGATTGATTTCAATGGTATTCGATCTGTTATCAGTATTTATGCACATCCCTCACATAATTCTAAGCATTACTATAGTGGTGTATATAGTTCTGGCTTTAGTAAACCCGATAGTATTCAGAGTAGGAGGTGTTTAAACATAGAGAATAGATGTTCAAGCTATAGTTTTTTTAACTAACCAAGCTAATTCTGCCATCTAAGATAGCAGTTAACTGATGCCGTAGTTGTTGTGGATCTTTACACTCATGGAATCGCCATGGTCCACGTTGTTCTGGTTCTCCGAGTTTTTCTCGATTCCAGTTGTTTACCGCATAAACCCATCGGTTGGCACCCGCATGCTTCGCGCGAGTCTGCTCTGGAGCGTAGCCTTTGGTTTCTAAAAGCAGATTGACTCCGTTTTGAAGTCTCACTATAAAATCAGGTTCGTAGTGATGTGTAATTCCAAGGTACTCATAAGGTATAGTCAACCCAAGATGGTCATTCCTAACATAAGACTTTACTGCATTGGATTCTTCTAACCAAAAACATGCTGAACGTTCCCATTTCTCCGTATCTAATACAACTTGATTTACTTGGCTACGTTGTGTCCCATGGCACGCGCGGGTAGTGAAGAAATCCACAGCTGCAGATGTTCCAACTGATTTGTAGCGATTCAGGATAGGCAGTAGGGGTGTTTCACCTTCTGTCTCGTCAGGTTGAATTTCTGCTAAAAGTCGCTCAACAATTAGAGTTACATATTTTTCAAGTCCGAGTTCACACCTATTACGATTACGGAAATCTACCTTTGTCTCAATATAATCATCAACAAACTTGAACACTTGCGGAAATAACCTATGACGTGATCTCAGTCTGAGTCCGGGATTGCTCTGAGGATCAGGTGCGGTTTCACTATCACCGACTAATCTCCAAACAATTTGTCCAGCAATTTCAAATTTAATTGTCTGAATGTGTGTCGTCTTATAATATTCTTGTCGATCCTGCAAGGTGAATTCACCAGGACCTAAAGTGGTAGATTGTCCAACTTGATAACCGACTGCAGCTTTAACAAAGACATCTGTAGGTGTGTTTTCTAAATCAAGACGAAGCGGTTCCATGGATTTGATGTCTGCTTTAATTTCATTTTTTTTGAGTGCAAAGGCGTATCCTTCCACAACCGGAAATCTGATCTCAAAATGATTCCTACCTGGGATTGAACGGACATGATTTTTAGGTCTATCTTCTGGTTGGGGTGTCTTGGCGCGTCTACCTCTGAATGGGATAACTGAAAATGGAATCCCGTAAACATCAACATATTCCTCGGTTAGCAATCCTGTTTCTGGGTCTGGTGTATAATTCATTCTACGTAACCCCCTCCCTACGACTTGTTCACAGAGAAGCTGACTGGTAAAAGCACGTAATCCAAAAATATGTGTTACATTGTTTGCATCCCATCCTTCGTTAAGCATTGCGACTGAGACAACGCATCTTATCTGTGCTCCAGGCTTCCCGGGTTTTCCTATCGTTGCTACAATTTCTCTGAGTGCCTCCGCGGCTTGTGATGAGCTCTGATTCGGATCTCCGCTTTCCGCTTGTGCCAACATCTTACTGTCTATGCGCAGTGTCCGTTTTACGTCTTCAGTATTAGAAAAAAACTCGGGAAAGACGGATCCTTGTCCGTAAACAATCTTTGTCTTTTTCTTCCCCTTTCCACTGATATTGTTTTCGTCAACATCCTCAACCACACGTTCCCCGGAAATCTTTTGGTAAAAATACTCTGCAATATCAGTGTTATCGCAAACAACAATCATTACTGGCGGTGTTTTATCCTGTGCATTCGATGCTTCTTCAATATATCCAAAACGTTCCGTCCACTGACTTGCAAGTGTCCCCAGTGCATCTTCTGCTTCTCGGTAGACGACTTCCGGTTTTGGTTTTCGCGCTCTGCCGGGTAATCTTTCTGCTGGTAAAATTGCATCATTAATTGTTTTCCACAAGCGAAAGAATTTCGGCTCTGGTCTTCCGGTATTGTCACTCACTGGAAGTCGCGGAATCTTTGTAATACCACTCTCAATTGCGTCAACCAATCCAAAATCACTCACAAGCCACGGAAAGGGTGAACCCTCACGGTAACCGCTTCCTTTAATGTAGAACGGTGTCGCTGAAAGGTCAACACAGAATTTGATACCACACCCGAGGTTAATCTTGTCCAAGCCTTCCACCCATACCGTTGCATCTTGTCGTTCTCTCTTTTCATCAGCGGAGAGTTTCTCCTGAGTCGGTGCAGGACGATAGGCGTGATGTCCCTCATCGTTTAGTACCATAATTGGCGCGTGATCATGAAGTTCTCCTAACACACGTTTGGCAAAAACGTCCGGTGTTTCCTCACCTTTATTGACAACAGCGTATGTCTTTCCGCCTTCACTTTTTTCGGATTCAGGTGCAAATTGATGCCAATTGGTAATCAACACTTTACCACTATTGAGCAACGGACGGAGTTTTGTCGGGATGAGTTCAAATTCATCGTAATAGTTGTCAGATGAGTCTGGACGCAAAACCTGCAACCGTTGCTTAATTGTAAGGTTTGGACAGACAATGAGAGATGCCGCGGGAAAACGTTCATCAGATGGCACTTTACCACGGTTGCAAAATGCCCACGCGATGAGCATTGCCATAACAACAGTCTTACCGCTACCAGTTGCCATTTTACAACCGTAACGTATCAAATCTGGAATGTCGGGATCGTTGGAATCAACTAATTTGGCAAGATCATCTTTGGAAAATTTGGGATTAAACCGCGGTCCCTTTTCCCTTTGAAGTATCTCAACGAGATAGATGATTGTTTCTACTGCTTCGCGTTGACAGAAAAAGAGCCGTCTTAACAGGTCTTCGCGTCCCCAATGTCTAAGCAATTCTTTTGTTACATTCGTAGCACTTTCGTATTTTGCGTTGCGCCACCGTCGGACATCATCGCGGAGTGCGTTCACTAACGGTAAATCATCGCGTTGTTCTTCTTGGAAGAGGTTGAGTTGTTCGCTACCGGTACGTTCTGTTTTGTACCAGTATCCTGCGTCGCGCCGTCCCGGATTCTTGGAAGGCTCGCCAGTTTGTGGGTCGTAAAACCAGTGTGCAGTGGGTTCTTCGTAGGGACTGCACAAGATAGGTTTTTCTACGGGTTGGATTGGGAGTTTTTGTTGGTCTTGATTCATGAAGATTCCTCGTTTTCTGTGTTAGTAGTCTTTTTCTGTGCTTTCCATTCTTTAACAAAATTGGGATCGTGTTTTTGCAATAACTCTAAACATTGATCTTCTACCTCTGGCATTTTACCTGCTGCCTGGTGAGTCAGAATTTCCTTTACACCTATAGGTTCATTGAAAATATCAAAGAGCCTTGCTAAGTTTTTTAGGGCTTGATCTTCGTCTGATCTAACATCTAAATGAGGTATAGTCCTCCTTAATATAGAAGCGGATTCTCTCTTATTCAATTTGATACTAACG
>VXXH01000023.1:2857-3498 GCA_009835515.1 Candidatus Poribacteria bacterium | reverse complement strand
AATTAACGGCATAATCCACAACAGCACGTTGCGGCATGAGTTGGCAATCCGCGATGCCGACCTTGCCACACTGAACTATTTTTTCTTCATCAGAACGCAAAAAATCTTCACCGAGGCGATCGAAATCTGAATCGTCTACATCAATATCTTCAAAGGTAGTCCATGTCGTTGAACCCGCCTGTGAGATCGGTGCCCCTTCTTGGACAACGCGTTTGCTCGGAAAATCCGCTCGGTATTCTGCGAGATGTATAGATGTATTACTCGAATGATCGACACCGAGAAGCAGCACATAACCTTGTAAATCGTAGATTCTGGCGAGCGGTGAGTGTTCACCAAAGCCATAAGCCAAAGAATGATTATTTATGATGGACGATGTTTGAGGACCGCGGGCACAAAACGAACTCTGCGGATGCGCGCTGCGGAGAACTCCTTTTTGCTTTCGGAACGTTTCGGCAATTTTGCCCATTGAGCGGGTTGGGGTCAAATCGGGATCGTAGGCAGGCATCGTTTCGCGTATGGTTTGCCACCACGATTCGGGGACGGGGGGATTTTCCCACTGGCTCGGATCACTAAGGTCGGTTGAATGGGCGGGCATCACAAGCGTGCCAGTTTCTTCCAAGACCTCCTGAAGTGCGATAATG
>VXXH01000023.1:0-2847 GCA_009835515.1 Candidatus Poribacteria bacterium | reverse complement strand
ATCCCATCGCGCTCAAGGACGAATGGACGAGTAAGACCATTCCCTTTTTGATACCGAGTGCTTTGAAATCCGCCTGCAGCGATTCCACTGTGGCGAGTGTTTCCGTCTTGCAAACTATCTGACCTTCAGACATTATCAACCTCCTTCTATTTTCTCCCTATCGCAAGTATATGCGAACTCATGCCGAGTATTGACGGTTCTGCCTCAACTTTCCGAATTAAATCCAAAACCACGGCGCGTTGGTCAGGGTCTGCCCAATAATTTTCAACCGACCTAAAAAGCCACATCGGTCCTTGCACAGCAAGTGTCGCCTGATGCTGAAAACCGGCTTCGACTACTTCAGAACCGAGTGTCTCGGGACGGTGAAGATACGCGTCTGTAAAGTACCTGAGGTTATCGGTTGGGTTCCGATGGTAGCCCGTTTTAAGGTCGCGTTTAACAATGTTTCTGTAGACTGACTGATTGAGCCCGTCATCAAAAAAACAGGAAAGTAGGGAAGCAAAGCGCGAGATACCGGCAGCAACCATAACTCCACCGTTTCGTAAGACACGATATGCCTCGCTGAGTGCCAGCAGCCGTTCAGTTTTATCAATAAGATGATAAAGCGGTCCCAATAACAAAACAGCATCCGCTGATGCCGACGAAAAACGGAGTGCCCGCGCGTCGCCAAGCGATATGCTGGCAATGGGGTGTTCCGATTGTTGATTGGAGGCTTCTTTCGCCTGTTCAACATGTAAATCCACAGGGTCTACGAGATGGACTTCATAGCCTGCCTTTGCCAACCAACAGGCATATGGACCCGAACCGCCGCCGATGTCCAAAACGACCGCGGGTGGATCGGGTAAATAGCGGGTGATAATCTCTTGGGTCCGCGCAAATTCTATCTGTCCCCTAATATCATTCGTAAGTCTTTCTGATTCTTGCGTCTGTCTATAGAACGAAAGAATCTCATCTGAAAGTTGATGCAATCAAGAAACCCCCTAAATCCCCCTTATCAGGGGGACCTACAATTACAACTAAGAAACCCCCTAAATCCCCCTTATCAGGGGACTTGCAATTACAACCAAGAAACCCCCTAAATCCCCCTTATCAGGGGGACTTGCAATATATATCAAAACCGATTATTGGGTCTGTTTCACCCATGCCCATGTTATCGCCAGTTTATCTCCCGGATCGACAGAAAGAGGTTCGAGATCAAGGTCTTTGGTGACATCAATATAATTCGGTTTTCCGAACCCACCCTTGCCATCGTTTCCATTTTTGGTATTATCGCTGGCATCACCTTCATCGAAAGTGTAGTGTGCGTTCAGTCCTTCTTCATCACCGTTGAGTACCTTCATCATGAATTCATTAAGTTCTTCTTCGGTCCGAGCGACTTCCCAGATACGGATTTCATCAATGGCTCCTGTACAGAACCAATTTTGACTATCACCAACACCGATATAGAGCGAAGCATCGGTTGCTGCTAATTCCTTTGCGTCAAAGGGCGCGGCACCCTTCTCCTCACCATCAATATAGACCCGCATCTCTTTACCGTCCCAGATACCAGCGACATGCTGCCATTCGTTCGGTTTCAATCCAGGGACATCAAGGATTTTTGTGCCAGGCCAGAGGACAAACCGTAAGCCATTTCCATTTTGGACAATCTCTGGAAAGATGTAATCCCTTTGACCGCCCCAGTCCTTTGCGAGGCATTCACCCACGGGCTTACTCATGTTCATCCACGCCTCTATCGTTATTGCTTCTTTGGGATTTAAACTGTCGCTGTTCGGGACTTCAATAGCCGTTTCACCATCTAATTCCAACGCCATATTTTTCGCCCAAAGTGTGCTGGGTATTACCAGACCGATAACGAGAGTTATAAAAAGCAGAATTTTCATGGTCTTCCTCCTGAATCGTCATTTTTCGGTTAGCAATTAGAACTCGTTTACTACAAATCAGTTAAAACTAAGATGCCAAATCGTCAAGCATCTGGCGGATATTGTGTTCACCGCTATCAATAAACAGCGGTGCTAAAGGACCCCTACCGTGTAAGGTTTGAAGTAGCGTATCAATCTGTATCATACGCTGCTGTGGTGTGCGACACCTGAGCCACCTTTTAACGAACTCTCGCGCGGGTCTCGGGTTGCCGGTTCTTAGTGAGCGGGTACTTTTACGCCACGTCTGCCATCTAAAAGTATATCCACAACCCGAACATTCAAGTTTTTCGTCCTTCTTTTTTAGGCTCTTACGGTAATCTCGCCACCGGCGTTTGTAGCCGCAGGCTGCACATTCGATATTGCCGTGCTGATGAAGCGCAACTGCTTGACACTTCGGACATTGCAACGCAGGACTGGATTTCCGCATTCTGACAGTGCGTTCCATTGCGGGAGGCTCTGGTCTGCGGACAAGGTTAAGGCAGTGCGAACACGGTAAGAGAACACGGGTCCTCACCGATTGTTTGTAAGCTTCTTGGGACCATGTTTTACCGCAGGCACATCGCAACCCAACTTCTTTGTATAGAACAGCGCGACAGTCAAAACATCGCGGAATGTCTCGGAGTGCTTGACGGCAGTCGCGCCAAAGGAGCCGTCCGGCGCAGTGCGGGCAGTGGAACCAGTGTTCGTGAGTTCCACCCTCACCTTTACTAAAGAGCGGGTCAATCCGACGTGTAATCTTCGTTCTGCATTTTGGACAAGGCACACGCCCCTCGCGGTAAACATCGGCAACTGTAGCAATGTCCCTGCAGCGAGCGTAAAGTTCCCAACCGACATCGTGTAGTAGCAAATCATCGTAGATGCCGAGCCGAGCATATCGGTAAAGTCGGCGGATTTTGATAGGTTTTACGCGAGGTGTCCAGTTCATAGT
>VXXH01000374.1 GCA_009835515.1 Candidatus Poribacteria bacterium | reverse complement strand
AAAAAAGCGCTTGAATTGCAGGTTAGTGCCCGTATTGATTCGCCGCCACGCCAGTTTCAGGATTTGGATTGAGATCAGAGATTTCCATTTCATAATTCAGGAATCTCCTCCCCCACCTGCTCCACCGCATCCCATATCTTCTTCGCTAATCGCTCAATCAACTCCCGATTCGCATCCATCAGTACCTGTACGGTTCATTTCCCTTGCAATTTGATTTACTCTAATGTTCCGCTCCATCGTGCAAACGTTGCTGAATTTCGGTATCTGAAGCTGTCTTGAAAAACAATTCCAATGCCTCTTTCAAATTTTCTCGAGATTCAGCCACAGTTGTTCCCTGACTCGCGATATCCAACTCAGGACAGAGGGCGACGTAGCCATCACCTTCGCGTTCTATAACTTCTGTCAACTGTCTGGTCATCACAAACCCCCATCTTCTAAAGGGAGTCCCTCTTCCACGATATCCGTTAGATCACAAGCAAGGGCATCTCTCTCTAGGCGTTTATGCAGGTCGCGACGAAGATTGACAAACCGTACACCAACCTGCTCGCCGGTAGCCCCATCGGTATCCATAATATCGTAGTCGAGACACTCAGCCTCCAGGACATGTGGGTAGAGGAGAACGCTACGCTGACACTCATATCGTTTTGTGTAAGCGTAAATCTGGTACAGATCGTTTCTTCCAACCTTGCCTGAAAACTGTTTCCATTTTGTATCCAAGACAAATTGTTGGTCGCCATTCGGGGTCTTGATCAGAATATCGGGCTTCAGCAGTAGCACACCTCGGTCCCCATCTCTCATTAAATGTCGCTGCTGGCTTTTAGCCTGAGAATAAAGACGGTATCCATTGAACCGGGGCATCACTTGTTTCTTGAGAAACGCTGCTATGAAGTCTTCAAAGACGCGGTTCATGTCAAACAGTAGCGAAAAGCTACGCTCTCTTCCCGCTTGAACCGTAGGGGAACGTCCCTGCAATATCAGTCGGCAGAAGTGAAGCACATCGGCGAAACGCTCGTTTTGTCGCGTAATAGTTATCTGGTCAAACAACTCGTCGTGAACAAACATATCCTCAACGCCATCAAGCAAAAGTAGGCAATGTCGCAACCTGTCCTGCGTCAATGGGGTGTGCGTGGCGTTGAGTAGGACTCGGCACGCAGCGCGAAAGATGCGGTTCATCAACGTATCTTCGGAGAACTCATCAAACCGACAGAAGAATCGCTCGTGGTGCGCTGCGTTGTGGCGCACCTGTTGAGCGATCAGCAATTTGCCCTTGAACTTTCGAAGATTTTCCTCCCGATGTATATAGGCTCGCTCAGGGCCGCGTAGCAATTCACGGCGTAGCCGATCCGCGAAGATGGCCGCAAGAGTCTCAGAGAGCGAGGCCTTGCGACTGGTCAAGCGTGCAACGTCGCGTTCCCGCACCGGCACTTGCCCGGCGACAGAGAGCATGTAGAGCAAATTTCTACGTGCCTGAGCTTCTTTCCCATCCTTCCCGTTGAAGTCTGCCTCGTCTATCTTGGGAAGTATTTCGACTTGCAAACCCGGTACTTGGATAACACCGACCCACTGAGTTGTTCGGGCACTGCGGTCGCTCCACGAAAACACGCGGTCTTTCTCGGCACGTCCGCGTTGATCGAATCGCTTGAGCCGATTATAGAGACGCTGTTCAAGATACGGAGGTGTACTTTCTCCGTCCCTTCGGACGATTTTAGTATGCTCTTGGACGACGAAAGATTTCACTGATTGTCCTCCGGATCTTTCTCGTCTTCTTCTTTCTTGTCCGACAAGGATCCATTGCTTGTCAACTTCGCAAGACGGGCTTCAAACTTTTCAACCTCAATCTGTAGCACTCCTAAAAATGTGCTGGCAAGGTCCTCGTCAGTCATTTTATCTCCCAAGAAATCTGGCGAGACCTCAAAGTCCACCCGATCTTCGTACTCATCGTGATCGAAGCCGAGCGTGTCCTCTTCTCCGAACTTGTTGGCTTCCACAATCGGATAGTCGTTGTCTGATTCTTTTTGTCCATCCTCACTGTACGGACATCCGAGAACCGCGCATATCTTGTGCCAGTCTCCGTAGAAATACTCCTGCAGGAGGGGAATCACCCGGTCAACAAAAACGAGGCGCAGGTCCTCCAAGCCATTCACATTTAGGAAATAGGAGTGACCGAGTTGATGATCTCGGTCATATAGGAACCGGATTCTCTTATTTAAGGTATTGAACAGATCAACGACTAAACCGACGAGGGGGTCGTCCTGCAATTTTTCCTCTAGTTTTTCCCCGAGAACCTTCGCGTCTGGCATTAGCTCTTCAAATTTGAAACGCCTTCTCAACGCCACGTCCATCAGGGCTATGGAACGATCAGCCGTGTTCATTGTGCCGAGGATATGTAGGTTCGGCGGAACGCTAAAACGATGCGCTGGCGAGTATGGAAGCCTCAGTCTCAATTCGTTATCAGCCCCAAGCCGCTTGTCCGGTTCAAGCAGAGTAATCAGCTCACCGAGAATCTTGCTCATATTGCCTCGGTTGATCTCGTCAATGATGAGTACGTATTGCGGGGTTTTGGTCGAGAAAGAAAAAGACTCTGATTCACCCTTGTCCAGAGCTTTCTGTACGTCATTATTGCTCTGGCGATCTTCACTAATCGGGACACTTTCTTCGTCGCGGCTCAATTCCAAAAGACGCTTATAGACAATCCACAAGGCTGTGAAGTGATTGCCAACTTTTAAGATCTCATCAACCTTTTTAGCCGTCAAATGCTCCGGATCCTCATTGAAGGTGCTGCGTTACTCCCAAAGTTTTTTGCTGTTTTTCTTTGGAGCATTCAGTTTTGAGTCGGTGTTATCTTCCTCATCTTCTTCGTCTCTCTCGCATCGAAGGGTTTTTATGCTACCTGAGTCCGATATCCGAAAAAAATATTCTCCCCCTTTTTTACCTTTGACGATACGCTCGCTATCCTCCCTAATCTCTTCCACCAATCGATCCCACAGGTAGTCAAAGTCTGGGTCCTGCTCTGCCGCTGATTCCTTCAATCCCTCGGCGGCAGCACGCAGAGCAATTCGCTTAAATACGCCAGCCTGTAGCTCGTAGTGGACATCATTGTCCTCGACCTCATTGAGGACTGGCCGAAGCCCTTCGACAAACTCCTCGTAGCCGTAGGACTGATGGAACGTGACGAACTCGATTTGTCCTTTCTTTTGATACTTTCGAAATAGGGATTTTATCTCATCTAACTTAAGATTTTTGATTTTATCTTTTCCCAAAATCAACTCAAGTGCCTTTTGTGTTGTGCTGTAAGTCTTGCCAGTGCCAGGCGGGCCGTAGAGAATAATGTTCAGCGGGCCGATCATCTCGTCAGAGTCGTCGGTAGATAGTGGCTCCGGCGTCAGGTAGCCCTGATCCATTAGCCTGAACGGTAAGGTCATCCGGCGAGCTAATTCGAGGTAGTCCTTAGGTGATGACTCGAAAAACTCATCCAGCCTTTCGAGAATTTGCCTATGCT
>VXXH01000551.1 GCA_009835515.1 Candidatus Poribacteria bacterium | reverse complement strand
TAACACAATTGAGGGCTCTTGATCTTGGTGGATGCCAGATTTCAAATATTATGTCGCTTCGGGCTTTAATACGATTGAGATCCCTGAATCTTCGCTTTAATACGATTGAAGACATTACACCACTAAAAAATTTAACAGAACTTACTGAATTAAGGCTAAATGACAATAGAATCGTTGATGTCAGTCCGCTAGCAAGTCTAACCAAGTTGGAAAAACTATGGCTCCAGAACAACAAAATTACAGACCACAGTCCTCTTAATGCTCTATCTTTAACAATCTTTGAATACGATGAAAATTGTGTTTTACCAAGTCTGCCTATTCATGAACGTATTGGGAATAGACGTTTCCCCTCTATTTTTGCAGCGTGGGGTGGTATAGGATGGAGTCCTGTTCTAAATCTTCCTGAAAAGTCAGATTTAGAGCAGATGGCACTTCACGATCTCTATTTCTGTTGTCTGATTTTTGGGCAGGAATTTCGAGACACGCCAGAGGGGAAACGTGTTATTGGTAAGATGACGCAAGCGATTGAACTTCGCGATGCCTATCTCACTCTGAATCCAAACATGCTATTTATTGCGGGGTTGGAGATGCGGGAGGCCTATCCGACAAGTCACCCAGAAGATTCGTCTTATTGGCTGCGCGATGAAAATGGAGAACGGATTGTTGCTTGGACGGATGGGGCATTATTCTTAGACTTTACAAAGCCTATTGTAGTCGATAAAATCGTTGAAGAGGCGATTGCTGTTTCAGAATGCGGTCTCTATGATGGTATCTTCTTCGACTGGTGGACAGAAAACGGTCCCGTCCTTGCAAATAACGAGACAGGCTGGGCTGAAGGATTCGTAGGTGTTGAAGCAGAGCAGCGCGCTCGGAATATTATCCTTACCCGGATCCGTGAAGCGGTGCCCGAAGATTTCTTAATTCTCGCCAACACGAATCGGCGCAAAATTCCGCGCACCGGCTGGGCAATTAACGGCACTTTTATGGAAACCGGACGGGACTATGATAGCGGCTATACACACGATGGTCTTGCTGAGATAGAAAGCACGCTGCTTTGGGCAGAGGAGAATCTTCGAGAGCCTCGTGTAAATTGCTTGGAAGGTTGGGGCATACCGACAGAATCCCCGGACAGCCCCAGAAATCTTCGGTGGATGCGTGTCTTTACTACAATGAGCCTTACCCACTCGGATGGCTATGTGCTATACAATGATGGCATACAGCACCAACACTTCTGGTATGACTTTTGGGATGCAGATTTGGGGCAACCTATTGGTGAAAAAGCACAACTCTATGAAAACCGAGACGGACTGTTTATCAGGGAATTCACTAACGGTTGGGCAATTTACAACCGAAGTGGAAAATCACAAGAGATTCAACTTCCAGAGCAGGCAGCGGGGGTTGAAAGTGGCATCAGAAACACCATCCACATCGTCCCGGACTTAGATGGCGAAATCTATCTGAAAAGCACGACTGATAGAGAGGATGTCAACGGCGATGGTATTGTGAACATTCTGGACTTGGTTACGGTTGCCAGTGGGTTCGGCACAGATTCACCAGACATCAATGGCGATGGCATTGTCAATATTTTGGATTTGGTTGCGGTTGCAAACGCTTTCAGTCAGTAATTCAGTGGCGATTTCGATATTGATATATCCGGTGAGGTGCCAATCCATGCAGACTGCTTGTTAATCATCAATCCATACAAGATACATTTTAATGAGCCATACAATGCCGAGATAGATCTTGGTACGGTTTCACTGGGGCGTTATTCTGTGACCATCAACGGTCATATCAGAACACTTGGCTGGCTGAAATCAAATAGCCTTTGACACAGAGAAGCGTTTGCTGTTAGCATGAGAACTGTATGCCTCCTTGGGAGTTCCGCGTGGGTCAGACGATCCAAGGCGGAATTCAATTTGAGACGGTAGGTTTCAACGGATGAAGTATGTCATTGCTGAACAGGATAGGCATGCATTTATGAAGGATGGACAGGAATATCGGGATTTTGTGGAATGTCGGAGGCGTTCCACTTACCGTAAGAGGCATTTCTAATGAATGACACGCTACAAAAACAGACGAACTTGCGCGACGAATTGGCACGAACACAACACAGTACCATTGACCACATCCTAAACCGTCTTATTGAACACAGGGCAGATATTATGGATGTGCTTACGCTTGACGATTTTTCCAGTAAAGCACTCATAACGACCTCACGCTCGGAATCAGAGATTCTCAGACTCACCCCACAAGTGAAGGAATTTGTCATTGAACAAAGAACGTTAGAGGCTGGCTATCGGCAACTCCTCTTGGATTACGAGGCAGGATTGACGGATTTAATCAACAAGTTCAGCGATTTGAAAGAGCGAATTAAATCAGAATACACAAGTGATAGTCATTTGCAAAAGGAGAACAAGGTGAATAATACCAGCCAAAAACAGAATGAACAGTATTGGGCTGCATTTTTTGACGAATTACCATCGGATAAATTAGGTCTGAAAACACCAAGCGTCTATGATTCTCACTATAGAGACTTTCACATGGGAATAAAAGGATGCTATATCAGAGCAAGTCAACGCGTCACGCCTCAAACAATCCATGCTGCTTTTGTCATGAAAGGATCTGCACAAGACTACCTTCATTCACTGAAAGAACAACAGGTAGTGATTGAAAAGGAGCTGGGTGAAAAACTTTATTGGTATGAGGGGATAAAGGGTGAAACGCAAGGACAGATAAAATTAAAATACTGCGATGTTACCGATGAAACAGACTGGTCCGATCAACATCAATGGTTCGTTAGAAAGTTTGAAAAATTAGTTGAAGTTTTCCGACCACGTATTGAGAGACAAAATTAGAAAATGTACCGCCATCGGAAATTTAGACCCTCTCTGTTTAAAGCGGCGGAAGTTCACATCCTGGGGAACCACTGCAGGGTGCCACAGCAATACAGAAAAGGAGAAAACACATGTTTCTTTCAAGAAGTATCGTAGCTCTTCTAACGATAGTTGTGTTTTCATTATCCGCGGTCGCTGCAGATTTTGAGTTTGAATGGATCACAAACGAAACACATCAAGGTCAAGAAACAGCGACACCTGTCGAACCGATCAAGGTCAACATATTAGGCAAAGAAGTCGAAGTTTTCCACGACAGCTTTGCGTTGAAATTACACGATCTTTACAATGTGTATCTCGATAACTATTCTTGGACGAATGAGTATAGTTACGCTTTGCTAAATGCTTTCGAGCAGATCCCATTACCCTATTCGGACACGCTTGAAAGGTCAATGTGGTATATTATTGATGTAGAACTTGATAACGACCTGTACTGCCTACGGTTTTTTGGACCACTCCCTAAAGGAACTAAAGTTTGGACAATATTATGATATTCAAGCTGCCTTGTCGAAAGGCAGTGGGGGTTCTTGTTGTTGAAAGGTCTGCATATTCTGTGAGTTTGTATTTTCAGTGGAACTCGTAGAAAATCCCAACTCCCTGATTTGTGCCT
>VXXH01000280.1 GCA_009835515.1 Candidatus Poribacteria bacterium | reverse complement strand
TGGCTTGTTCGTGTAAGGTCGCGGTTCATGAGTTGATATTTCCTGTTTTGCCCTTGAAAGACGCGTGAAACGTGGGATAGCACAGTGGAAAAAGGTTTCCACAAAACAAATCCCACCGATCCCGTTTTCGTAATGGTCAATCACTGGAGATAAATCAATAAAACTAACCCCATTGCATCATAAACTGATCTGACTTTGTGAGACTTTTGGGTTAACATTTTATAAAGGAAAAACACATGCGAAAATCTTTTATTTTCCTGTTTCTGATTTTGTTCTCTCTACTCTGCACTTCTTTTGTTCAGAATATTTCCTACTCGGATTCGGATGAAGATGAGGAAACTTTCACGAGAAGCGAAGTGGAAGAAATGATTCAGGAGGCGATTCAGGAGGCGGTTGAACCACTTCTGGAGCAAATTGAGGAACTTCAGACAGACCTCCAAACCGTTTCGGATGAAGTACACCAGTACAAGAAGGACGATAACACTGAAGAGATCGTTGATGGAGCGATAGACACTGCTCAAAATGCCCTCCTTGACCCGTTATCAAACGCAATCGTTGATGGTGCACAAGTCGCCAATGATATCAAGGACCAGGTGATATTAGAAGCCAGTGACGATGTTCTCGGATCCAAATACGACCCCTCTGAGAGTACTTCAGGTTCTTGTTCGGGTTCTTGTTCTTACAATCCGCTGCCTCCCGCATACGGTGAACCGGGCACAAGCGGCAGCTCGACCTATGGTGCCTATGAATATGATTCGACGGGTCAACGTCTAATGCACTAATGATAAGTGAGCAACACGCTAATGATGTCGCCGATGTTATGGATGAAGTCGGAGGCATCATAACTGTCAGTACGATAACTAATATAGGTGGGCGATGCCGAGGTATAGGTATCGTCCCACCACTAACCTATAGCACACCCGCAAAATGCTGAATAAAATCATAAATCTTGATAAACGTATTATTTTCATTTTCGTAGCATTCGCGGTTATCATTCCAACACTCTTGAAACCCCGCCTGTCGGTTTCGGTCTCTGCGCCTACACAGAATGTTTATGATTACATTGAGGCACTTCCTCCGGGCGCAACAGTCATGGTATCCTTTGATTACGGACCGTCGTCTATGCCAGAACCGACGACTATTGCAGAAGCCGTGTTAAGCCATTGTTTCTCGAAAGGCGTGAAAGTTATCGGCATGACACTTTCTGTTGAAGGAGCTCCGCTGGCGGATTCAACGATGAAGGAAATCGCTACGGAAAAAGGTGCTGTAGAAGGTGAAGATTATGTCTACTTAGGTTTCCGCCCCGGCGGTACCCTAGTTATACTCGGCATAGGAATCGACATTGCAAGTGTCTTTGGGACAGATTATACCGGTAAACCTGTCGCTAACATACCGATAATGCAACAGATAACCAACTATAATGATATAGACTTGCTGTTAGTCCTCGCTAGCGGAGACACCACCGAAAGTTGGATAACCTATGCACACACAAAATATAATGTGGAGGTTGCCGCAGGGACGACTGCTGTTATTAATACACAACTATATCCGTACTTACAGACCGGACAACTTGTGGGTTTACTCAACGGTTATTTGGGTGCGGCAGAGTATGAACAACTGACTGGAGAATTCGGAAACGGGACTATAGGAATAAATAACGCAACTGTGGTGCATCTATTGATTATCGGGTTAGTAATTATGGGCAATATTACCTACTTTATTCAACATCGACGACAGAAACATCTCCAACACAACGGCGTAAAATGACAAAAATCGCAAGTGTGGCGATATTCATTTGCCTCATACTACTGCTGGCCTTCTGGATCCGAGTTCAGGGCACCGAAAGCATCCCCGCCGGTCAGTTTACCGAGACAGATGCCTACTTTTACTATTGGCAGGCGTTGATGATTTCCGAAAACGGGCACCTTCCCGAACGCGATATGCACCGTTGGTTGCCACTGGGCAGAGATTTAGAGCAGACGTTAAACCTTTACGGCTACGTCCTCGCTTACGCACACAAAGCCGTTACCTCGGTTTTTCCGAACATCACGCTTTATCACGTCTGCCTCTACATGCCGGTCGTCTGCTTCTGTATCGGGCTCGGCGCGCTCTGTCTCTACCTTTATCACACCTACGGGTTGATGTTTTCGTTCTCTGTGGGCGTGATCCTGGCAACGTTGCCGGGTAGCATAGAACGCAGCACTGCAGGCTTTGGCGACCGAGACGCATTCTGTCTGATGCTCGGTCTTCTTGCTGTCGTCACTTATCTTATATCTCTACAATCAGAAACCCCGCGCAAGCGCTTATTCTGGACACTTGCCAGTGGCTTTATCGTTTTTCTAGGTGGTATCAGTTGGGAAGGGTTCGGTATGTTCCTGAGTGTTATTATGGTTGTGGAGCTGTGGCGGTTTCTGATCTCTGAAACAGAGGCGCGGTTAGGACTTTATACTCTGTGGGTATGCTGCTTTGTACCGATACTCTATCTCGCCTCACCAGCATATAGAGACGGTTATGGGTTCGCTGAACACCTCGCAGCGTTTGTGTTAGTGCCTCCTCTTATCCTTTTGGCGATGCGTGCTATTCGGTCTCTCCTCATCTCAAAAGTAGACCGTCTACATCAACACGCTCGCACTGTGTCATTTGGATTGATACTTGTGAGTGTTACCCTGGTTCTTGGCTATGTCTGGACAGAACAAAACACCTTTGCGAACACCACCGTCCCAATCAGCGACAGCCTTGTGATGCAAGCGATGTCAGAACTCCGATCACCACATTTCAAGTACTGGGTGGCACGATACGGCACTATCTTCATTATCGGAAGTCTCGGTTTTATCCTTATGCCGCTGACGTTTTGGAAAAAGCAGGGGATCCTCTTATCTCTATCGCTCATATTCTTTACAATATCTTCTTTTTTTCGGCAGTTACCAGATAAACTCTGTGGTGAACCTTTTGGCAACACCCTTTTTGGTATTTCTATTGTAGTATGTGTCATCGGGATCCTACTGTTAGCATGGCAGCAGAAAAACGAGGTATCCACTTCAGAAATCGTTTTTATTACTTTCAGTCTCTGGTTTATTGCCTGGGTCACACTCGCCCGTGATGCGAAACGTTACGACTTCTTCATGGGTGTTGCCCTTGCCTTCGGTACAGCAGAGTTGATCTGCCTCATTGCACAGGTATTCAGCAAGAAAATTCAGCAAAAACGCATAGCATCTTTAACCAAAATAGTAACCGCTATTGCACTCATGACAATCCTTATGTGTCTGCCAATAAAGTACGCACACACCTATCGCTCGTTATTTGCTGCGAAACAAATGCGAAAAGTGACTCCGAAAATTAATGTTGCATCTGCACTGCTTTGGATGAAAGCCAGACTCCCACACACCTCCATTGTTGCTGCAAACTGGAGCTACGGCAGCCAACTCAATGTCATCGGTGGTGTTAAGACTATTACGGATCAAGACACTTATATCCAACATTGGATTGATCTTTACTATAAGTACG
>VXXH01000156.1 GCA_009835515.1 Candidatus Poribacteria bacterium | reverse complement strand
GTTATTCTATTACGTAGTTGATTTCTTTGTGAAAGGAACTATATGTATCTGAAAGAAATCTATTTAGAAAACACTGGCCCTATCTCGAAATGCCATGTTGAGCTGCCGTTTAATGAAGAAAATCCGCTACCTGTAGTGATTGTTGGTCCTAACGGATCTGGTAAAAGTATTTTTCTCTCCTATATCGTTGATGCACTTACTGGGTTTGCAAAGACAGCCTTCACAAGCCTTACGTCTAATTTTCGATCCATCAATCAACACGCTATAAGAAGCGGTGAACTGTTTAGTTTGAGTCTGCTTCGTCTTGAAACTACTGATGGGGAATCATTGTACTGTGAGAAAGTGGGAACACTTGACCCATCAAACTATCCTCCTGATTTTAAATCTCGCTTTGATTTAGTTTGGGATTGTCTGGATAGGGAAGATGGCAAAAAAGTTTCAATTAATGAAGATATTATCAGGTCTGAATTTGAGGAAAACGCACATGCTTTTTTCCCTGCACGTCGATATGAAAATCCCGATTGGTTATATAATACGAGTTTAGAGGCAGAATTGCGTTCTTCAATGGGTCGCTTTATCATGGAACATGACAAACCAATTCAGGTTGAAACTTGCGCTTCCGAAAATATTTCTTGGCTATTGGATGTTTTCCTCGACGCCTCAATCAACCCTGAGCAAGTACAAGAATTTCTAAAAATATTAACACCGGATTTGCCTATCCAAGACTCAAGTTCGCCAAAAATTTCAGACTTAAGAGCTCGTTATGCTCTCCGAGTAGCTCGGCAGAATGTTGAAAACATCTTGCAGACAATATTGCAAGATGAAGTTACTGAGTTCCTTTTGAACCTGCGTGACGCTGTGCCATCCAGACTTGCAATTCAATTAAGCAACGATCAAATAATTCCAAATCTTCAATCGTTATCAGAAGGGCAGTCTCAGTTGTTGCATCTCTTTACAACTATTATCCGATATGGTGAAAGTGCAGATATCCAAATGAGTACTCGTCTTCCTGAAATTACAGGTCTTGTCGTCATTGACGAAATTGACATCCATTTACACCCAACTCTCCAACATAACATTGTTCCACAACTCATAAAACTTTTTCCGAAGGTTCAGTTCATTGTATCCTCCCACTCTCCCTTATTTCTGCTCGGTATGGAAAAAACATTTGAAGCAGATGGGTTCGCCATAATTGAATTACCTGAAGGAACCCCGATTAGTAGCGAGCGGTTCACTGAATTCGGAAATGCTTTTAAATTCTACCAGAATACAGAACGTTTTGAAGAAGAGATAAAACAACATTTCGCAGATATGACGAAACCTCTTGTACTAACAGAAGGAAAAACAGATGCGAAATATATTCAAACAGCATTGCAGTTGCTGAGCGAAGAAACACTTCTGAATTCTTTGGAAATTCAACCTGTTGGTGTGGAAGGTCCTCAGGGTTGGAAAGATGGGGGAAGCAGTGGGTTGGATCGTGTCAAAAAATTTTATAAAAAAGATCCATCATTGCTTAATCGAATGTTACTACTTCTTTATGATTGGGATACGCCCCAGACAGAGGAACCAGATGGAAAAATTTGGGTAAAATCTATTCCACAGAACCCTGATGACCCTGATAACAAGAGCGGCATTGAAAACTTATTTCCAGTAACCCTTTTCGAGGACCGTTTCTATGATGAGGAACCGAAAAAAGGGGTTCATGGTAGAGACAAGATCGAACCTAAATTCAAGAAAAAGGAATTTTGCGAATGGATTTGTGAAGATCGTAAAAACCCTACCGACTTTGAGAAATTTAAGGAAGTCGTGGAAATTCTCACGGAATTTGTTGAAGCTCGTCAATCTCATTTAGTCGAACAAACTGCTACCGAATAGTATAACACTTCAAGCATCGTATAGTCCATCGGCCCCTTGCCATTCCAAATGATAGTCTATTGGCATAAATCGGTTGACATCTGTTCGGAAAATCTGCTATCATTGAGGTAGAGACAAAAAGATTTCGCCTGCTATAGTGAATATTATGAGTTATGCATGAGTCCGTTCATAGAAAAGGTAAATTTCAAATGCAACACCCTATAGCACCACTTCTATCTGAAAAATACTCAACAATAGATAGTGGCAGCAGTCCCTTTGCACAGCACGGCCAAATTACTAAGGAAAGGGGCCAGAGACAAAACGGGACTGCTGTACAACTTGCCGAGAAGGCGTTAGCGGCTACAGTGTTTTTAGAAATGGTCGATGTAAATGGTCAACCTCTCGGATTTGGGAGTGGGTTTTTTGTGCAGCACAACCAGATCGCTACAAATTTCCACGTCATTGCAGGGGCATCTCGCGGCACAGCGAGGTTAGTTGACAAGCCTTACGATATTGAAGGTATAACGGCAAGTGATGTAGAAAATGATCTTGCTATTCTAAAAGTCTCTGATTCTATCGTTCAGCCTCTTCCCCTTGGTGACAGCGATGCCGTTCAGCTTGGTGACATAGTTTACGTTTCCGGGAATCCAAAGGAATCAGAAAGTGCGTTCTCGGATGGCATTATCAGTGGTTCCCGCGAAATTGGCAACCAAACATTTCTGCAGATGACAGCACCAATTTCGCCAGGAGGCAGCGGCGGCCCCGTGCTAAATGAGAAGGGGGAAGTGATAGGTCTTTCTTTCGTGTCCCTTGAGGATGGACAGAGTCTCGATTGCGTTATCCCTTCAAACTATCTCAATGCACTAATCTCTAAGTCTGAGGCAGTGAAACCTTTGACGGAAGAAAAACAATCGGTATCTGCAGAAATGTACTTCTACCGTGGAAATGAGAAGTACTCGATGAGGAACTATCAAGATGCAATTACAGCGTATAGCAAGGCTATACAACTGCGACCAGATTTCGCTAATGCTTATGTTAACAGAGGTTTAGCCAAGGAAAAACTCGGACAACACGAATCCGCTATTACGGACTATAGTAGTGCTATCAAAATTGATCCGAATCTTTCTGGAGCATACAATAATCGAGGCAGCGCACAGCGCAAGTTAGGACAGTACTTCTTAGCTCTTGAGGATCTAAGCACTGCTATCCAGCTAGATCCCCGTTATGTCAAAGCTTACGTCAATCGCGGCAATGTAAAGAACAGTTTAGGGCACCCTAATGAGGCTCTTGAAGACTTTAATACTGCTCTTAATCTTGACCCAGATTCTGCCGAAGCATACAATAATCGAGGGGTTGCAAAAGCTGCCTTAATGCAGCTCCCTGATGCTATTAAAGATTTTGACACCGCGATCGAACTTAATTCAGAGTTGGCAAATGCTTACTATAGTCGAGGGATCGCAAAATATATTATAGGTAGACAAATTCGGGAGGCGAAGTCGGATCTTCTAATTGCGCTGAAATTAGCAAAAAGGTACGATGATGCGAATCTTAAATCTAACGCTGAGTTGGCATTAGCACTTCTTGCGGAAAGTACCTATCATGTTCAGGAAAAAACGAAATACAATTCAATTAGACTCTTTATAACTTATTCAC
>VXXH01000820.1 GCA_009835515.1 Candidatus Poribacteria bacterium | reverse complement strand
GTCCGTGCAAGAATAGATTCTACAATTCAGTTTAGGAGGCTCCCAATGGCGATGAATTCTCTGAAAAACATTGTTCAGCGCTGTCATCAACGGCATGAAAAGCCTCTTCGACAACGCAAGACAGCAGCAACACCGGCGATGTATATAAAGGACCACCCGCGCCAGTACACGGTTTACTGTGCACACCGCTACCCTGTCATGCTTCATGACCTGGAGCAAGCCGATATCTCGATCATGCCTATGGGACGCGCCCCTTGGCATGATCGGGGTCCTGGAGATTTTAGGGGCAAGCGATTCTTGAAACGCCAAGGCATAACGGATTGGGGCATTAAACGATGGGATGCCTCGTGGGGTATTCAACTATATACAGGCATTCCTTCGGAACGCAATGGCGCGCGATGGCACGATCTGCACTTCAAGTATGAGGTGATCTGTGCTGCACCCGATGCCGTTGTCGCCTGTATTGAGGCACTCGTCAATATTGTTAACAACCCGCTTCTAACATTAGGGAAGTCCGGTGGACTTCGCTTCTCCTGTAGAGTCCAGGATTATCTCCACCCCAATACCGAAGCAGCGAAGTTGTATATCTATAAAGATACTCCGACACCAGAAAATACGTACCAACGCGACGTGTATCTTGAAATATTTGGCGAAAAAGGGCACACACGCTGGGATGCACGCTATGAGATTCTGATTGGTGACCTATTAGCCCCACCAGTCGTTGCCAAAGAAGTCCTATTCGCGCCTATTGATGCCCTCCGTGCGAAACTTCATGATCCTGCCCCTGATGACACAGAAGCGAAACAGATTGTTACCCGTGTGCCGCTATCGCTCGGTTCAGAGCACCTTGATCTCGCAAGAGAGGCGTTCTTGCAGCGTGGATTTTCTTATGTCCGACAAGAGGATGGTCTTCACTACTGGACGCAACCTGAAAGCGATGTTGGCAGTGAAGAAGCATTACTATCGGAAAGAGATGGTGTCGTATGGATCCGCGCATTTACACCTGACATAGGGCTGCCGACGCAGTCTACGCCAATCACAGATGTTTGGGACGATACAGGTATTCCGCCCCCGATAGATGCAACAAGCACGCCTGCCCCCGTGAAAGTGAAGCAGGTACGAGAAGATGAACTCAGCCCGCTGGCGATCAAACGTCCACCACCGGTATTAGGACAACACGGTAACACCGAAAACGATGAAATACTCCAAAGGGATGTGTTTCAGATAGAAAGCATTTTCGACCGCGGCACACGTATTCTTGGCGTTATTACAGGGATAGGTCCATGGGACAAACAGTCAGAAGACTCGTATTTCCTCAGCGGCGGCGTAATTTCCGTCAATACGCCGGAGGCTAAATTCGCAGAAAGCGCGGAAAAATACTTTCGAGAGCAGAATATGCCATCGGTGGTTTACTGGAAGCCGCGAACACACCTCTGGGAAGAAGTGAAAGATATCCCAATTGAGGCGCGTATAAAAACACCCTTTCAACGCGGAAATGTCTGTGAAGACTCAGAACGGTGTTCCGCGCTTGAGGAAAAGGGCGGGAATCCGAATGAAAGTATCTGTCCACAGTGCCCCGTCTATGTCGAGTGTCAGCAGCATGGATACTTATCCCAATTTGCTGCAGTACGACAAGCAAAAGTACAAATGTTAACGATTCCACAACTGTTTTTTGATCCCCAATATACTGAATTGGTAGAACAGATTCTCAAACCAGAAGGCAAAACCGAACGACTTTGTGTTCTCAACCAAGAGCGCACACATAAGTTATTCCTCGAATGTAAACTCTCAAAAAACATTATGGAGGAATGGGCTACTCACTGGCAGGGTTGTGCCTTAGGGAACTTCGCCAAAACATTGCTGAGTGCTTTGGAAATTAAGGGCAAACTTTACGGCGATGCAGTCAAAGGTGTGCGCGCAGTGATGCAGACCTTTGAATGGCAAGAGGAAACACTTATCCAGCAAATGTGTCAAGTTAGAGTGCGTGGCAGAGCAGTGGCGCGCCCGATTGTTGACGCGGATACCGGAAAGAGATTGGCACGCTTTAGCATCGAGTTTGAAGGTGGTGCCTCCGCCTACATCCCGTTAGACAGGAACGCTGCAGATAAACTCAAGACAAAAGGACTTCGCGTCTTTCCGCAATCCATTCCACTTAATGAAGATCTGAAAATTGTGATGCCCATGCCGCAAGCGATTGCGTTAGGTATTTTGGATACGGAAACTGTAGAAAGCCTTCAGGCGTTTCCAACCGTCTGTCGGGAGCAAGACTGGACATTTTGGCACCAACTCAAGCGTTTCTTCGCGCATTACACGCGAGACACAGATGCCCCGATTCGCTGGGATGGTGAAGTTCTGCGGTTTTGGGTGCCACCTGTGCTCCATGCGAGCGTCAAACGTCTTTTGTTGGTATCCTCCGTATTCTCAGAGCAACATCTCCACAGGGTGTTCCCCGATGAAAACTTTGAGTCCTACTGGACTGACCCCATACCATGGAGTCCGGGGAACCGAGTCTTTCAGGTTCGCACAGGCATCTATTCATCAGAAACCATCCTCGACTACCACAACTGGAGTAATGTAGGTGTCTCCGAAACAGGACAACGTTTTCTTCGCGGGATCCACGCGGAACTTGAGGCGGATTTGGGCGTTAAACATGGGATTGTAACCAATGAAGATATTGCCAGACGCTTGGACGACATCGCAAAGAAAAGGAACGTCTGCTTCGTAGATGATTTCCAAAAAATGAGCATGTCAGACACGCTTTCTGAAGCAGCAGATGTCGTTTGGGTTGTTGGAACACCGCGACGACCAACGACTGCTATTTGGCAGCGCGCCCAGATGTTGTTTGGCAACGATGAAAAACCGCTCTCTTACGAAGACGAAATAGAGTCAGGAACCTACAAAGACCCACGGCTCCAAAGTATTTACGAGGAAGATGCTGTTTATTCTCTCACAGAGGTTATTGTGCAGGCTGAGTTGGATCGATTGACAGATAGACGGATTGTGTTGATTACCGGATTGCCACTTCCGAACATTACCGATAGACCTGAAACTTCTATTTTTGACTGGGAAGATTTTGAGATTGCCGGTGGATTAGATAAACTCCCTGAGGCGATAGCGATACGCGAACGCTTTGAACAGGAGCGTGAGAATCTAACGGCTGAGTCCAGTCGGGAAGAAGTTCAGCGGGTCTTAGGTTGCTCCGAAAGACAGGCGAACCGCGTGTTGCAAAGACTTAGAGGCGGAAATATCCCACGTGTCCCTTTCCGTCAGCAAATTCTTTCCCTTCTTACCGATGGCGAGAAAAAAACAGCCGAACTGACTTCATCCATTGACGGACATCCAGAGGCGATCCAACACGAACTCACCCGTCTTGTGGAGACTGCTGAGATTGTCAGAATTCGCCGAGGTGTATATGCCTTACCGGTTAAAGATGGCAAACGATAAGGAGGAGATCGTCATCATAGATTGGGTAAAGCGAAAAATAAGAACCCAAAATCATCCACTTCAAGAACTC
>VXXH01000155.1 GCA_009835515.1 Candidatus Poribacteria bacterium | reverse complement strand
GGTCAAGGCTGCAGTAGTAACCCATGACAGGGATTACATGACACATTATCGTGTGTTGGATATTGATGATTTACCCGCTGATGATATTGTTTGTCTTATTGACCGTTTCTGTTATATCTCACATCTGGCGGCCATGCAACGATGGGGGGTGACAAACCGTAGATCCCATAATCTCATGCTTTCCCGTCCCGATAACGAGACCGTGCAAATCTTGATAGCAGATATCATGAAACGAGAAGCGGAGGAGGTGCCCTGGGATGAACGCCCCAATCCACCATGGCCAGGCCCCTTTCGCCTGACTAACATCGCCCATCCCCTACAAGTCCGCGGCCGTCTGATCCAACTTCGCCAAACCCGTAATCCCGGAAAGGCACTAAAGGATCACAACGGGTTTGCAAGAGTGTCAACCATCGGACAAACGTTTCTTGACATGTTGCAACAGCCGGACCTCTGTGGGGGGATGGCTCATGTTTTGGAGGTTTGGGATGAACATGCTCATTTCTATCTAGATGCCATAATAGAAGTTGTCAATGATGCCAGTTCAGTGGTTAAATGTCGTGCCGGCCATATCATAGAAGAACGTCTTGGTATAAAACATCCTGTCTTGGATGCTTGGCAAGCTTGTGCCCAACGGGGTGGTTCCAGCCGGCTTGATCCAAAACGCCCCTATATTCCAAAGTGGTCGGAAAAATGGATGATATCCCTCAATGTCTAGTCGAGTGCCACTATTTGTCGATATTGATGCCTGGGTCGAGGAGGGCAAGTCCAGTGCTGTGGAGTACCGGAGAAGGCAAGCAACCCATATTATTCTTGCAGCAATTGCCAAGATTTTTTCACCCTATCCCATGTATCTCAAGGGTGGTTTGTTGTTGGGGTTGGTTTACAACAGTCCAAGAATGACCACGGACATCGATTTTACGGCCGGTTTTGGACCGAAGAAGGATAGTGACACAAAGATAGAAAAAGCCCTGAATGAAGTCTTTCCGGTCGTGATAGCCGAACTTGGCTATGTTGGCAGCCAGGCAAAGGTTGGTAGGATCAAGTTACAACCGAGGTTGAAAAAGGGAGGCAATCCTCTCGAGGAAGCTTCTTTTCCTGCTTTGGGGATTATTGTCAATTATAACTCCGGACCTTCTGACCAATGGAAGGAAGCCAGGGTATCCATTGACCTTTCTTTCAATGAGCCCTACCCACAACATATCGATATTCTCGGGATTGGCGAAGGGATAGAGGTACCCGCCTACAGCCTTGTCGAAATTATCGCCGAGAAATACCGTGCATTGTTGCAGCAGGTGACAAGAAGAAGAGGGAGGCGGCAAGATGTCTACGACATTGATTTTCTGCTTCATTCAAACGTTTTCGATTCAGAGTTATTGTCATCAATCCATACTAGCTTGATCAACAAATGTCACTCGCGTGAAATTTTTCCGGAAATCACTTCCCTTGATAATCCTAAGGTAAGGGATCAGGCAAGACAACAGTGGGACACCATCGAACTGGAAACAGGCTTCCTTTCCGAATTTGATCATTGCTTTGAGAATGTGAGACAATTCTACAAGAAGTTGGCTTGGGATAAATGATTCGGAAATGCCCATCTATTGAGTAAATTTTATGCAAATCAAGAAAATACATTTGAAGGATTGCAAACGGTTCATAGAATTCTTGATTACTGAAATACCCGAGACTGCAAGATTTGTTGTTCCTATTGGTCCAAATGGTTCGGGAAAATACTCGGTTATCAAGGCTTTTATTTCAATGAAGTAGATATAAATGACCCTGATTCGCCCGCGTTTTACTGAATTTAATGAGGTTTTTGTTCCGCAAGCAGAACTGGATTTTGTAATCCCGTTCCTTGACGAGGATATACCTCTCTATGTCGACCCATTTCTCTTGTGGCGTTCCCCTAGTCTTCAGGACAAAGGACTTCATCAAGTCATATTAGGTGCATTCAACAATCTTGGAGCCCTCATGAAATCAGGTGCTAAGAAACAAGCGATTCAACAGCTCATAACAGCATCAGAATGTGACGAAGTTGGCTTAGGGACATCCTTGAACAAGAAGGGTACAAGGATTGGACTTTCCAAAGCAGAAGAGGTACTCAGCCTTTTTGAACAAATACCCTATTACCGCGATTACGGTTTCAGACACTTTGAAGAAATTCAACTGTTTGTCGATGGAATTGGCAAAGATCGGATTAGTGATATTGCTTGCAACTTTATAAAGAGCTTTTTGATTGACTACACGATTCAGGAATCCGAAGATCTAGGTATCAGACTTCAAGATGTTGTGGTTACCAATGTTTACAATCCTTCCTCTAAGGTATTCGAAAATGTAAATACCAAAGTACCCGTACACCCTGAAAACGGTTTACCAGTGCTACTTGTACCAAAGAGGTGGCTACGATACATTCCCTGGATAAACTATGATACATATTTTCGTGATTTCTGCCCGCAGGATGACATTGCGCATGAAGGAGAAAATCTTACACGTGTCAAAGTACAAACTTACAACCGAGATAATTATGGCGTAGTAGACGCTTTTGTGCGGGTAAGGGAACGAACTTTTGAAGACTGCATAAATGATCCTCTATTTTCTCAGATTCCAGTGATTTCTGCTCGAAGGAAGCTGACTGCGATTAAGAAATTGGCAACAGGCAAAGACGCTGGGTCTGATATCAAATATGAGAAATATATAGGACAACTTTTACCGTCGCTTTTATACCCACAACTCGATTTTGCACAAGAACAAGCACGTACGGACAGTGGTGTTAGTATTCGCGATTTGATCTTTTATAATAGCCGAACCCATCACTTTCTTCGGGAGATTATGAACGATTATGGATCAAGGCAAATCACGTTCGAAATGAAAAACGTAAAGGTTATCAAGAGGGACCACATCGATCAACTGAATCGCTACCTTAATGATAACTTAGGAAATTTTGGCGTTTTCGTTACTCGCAATCCACTAAAGCAAGCACAGTTTACCAGGACAGTCGATCTCTGGTCTGGGCAGAGGAAAGCGATTGTGGTCCTGACAGACGCTGATATTGAGCAGATGGTTGAAGTGTTTGAGAGTAAACAAAGAGCTCCACTTGATGTAGTTATCAAAAAATATGTAGAGTTTAAAAGGGCTTGTCCCTAGGAGGAAAAATGGTCACGGAAGATGATATTATGGAATTAGAGAAACTCGTTGGGCAGCTAAAATCTTTGCATACAGAGATAGGAATATTAAGTCGCAAGAGCCCAAACGATGCTGTCAATGAGTTCAAGTTAAAATTGATAAATAAGACTATTGCAAGGACAAACAATCTTCTAATATCCGAGTTCATTCCGTATGAGGATTTTACAGAATTTGAAAAAGATGATTGTCCTTCGAACAGTGATGTAATTTTGGTTATCAGCCAATACTTGGAAGAGGTAGAGCGTTTCCGCAATCATCATATCGTTTGGTGCAAAAAGAAGTTAAGTTATGTCTATAAACTCAATGGGGAGAGTTCAAAAATACAAGCTGAGGCCCCATCATGGAG
>VXXH01000792.1:1760-3534 GCA_009835515.1 Candidatus Poribacteria bacterium | reverse complement strand
ATCCAAAAAATTTGCAACTGTTAAATATTTTGTGATATACTTTTAATGCTGAGGCTATGTACAGGTTCGTAACTTTTCGATTTTTATACTAAAAGTTTAGCACACCTTGGGAATTCATGCAATCAAAAGTTTGCGATCCTCAGAGCCATTGAGTTTTCGGTTTTCGTCAATTTTATTGCAGTTTTGTCGCGATTCGGAGATCGCTCCTACGGGCGGTTTTGGAAGATCTAAACAAGGGAATAGGTATGAGGCTTTTAGAAAATATTATATCAGCGTTTTCTGTTCTTCGGGCGAGCAAGTTACGTACCATTCTCACGCTCTTAGGGATTACGATTGGGATTGCTGGGATCATTGCGATGATGTCCTTTGGGGCGGGTGCTGAAAAACTTATCATGGCGGAATTTGAGAAGATAGGGGGTCCCAGCATGTTCGGTGTTTATCGACCCGGACATATCCGAAAGAACGGGAGATGGCAACGCAATACCAGTCCACACCACCTTGAGATGGAAGACCTCCGCGATGTCCTCGCCGAATGTCCCTCCGTTGAGGTTGCCACTGTTGAAGGCAGCTACTATATCAACCTCGGCATTGAGGGCAAATTTCAACGCACCTATCTCCGTGCAACAACAAACGAATACCAAGCCGTTCGCGAATGGCGTACGGCGTATGGCAGATTCCTCGCTGATACCGATATGGACGCTTGGACGAAAGTGTGTGTCATCGGTTCAAAGATCTGGAAAGAGCAGTTTAAGGGAGAAGACCCGATCGGTAAAGAGGTCATCATCAATAACTTTGGGAACAACAAACGCTTTACGGTTATCGGGATTATGGAGAGCCGCGGTGACGGTTTAGAGCGCGGCAAAAGCGATGACAATATGCTTTTCATTCCGATTACAACTGCACAAAAACGGTTTTGGGGACACGATAACGTTGGCCATATCATGGTGCGTGCCAAAAGTCCGATGCATGTCGATCAAGCGTTGAAAGAGGTAAAGACGATCATCACGCGCAACCATGGCGGTGATGACACCTTTTTCCGAACCTGGTCCGCTAAACAGGGCATCGCACAAGCGAAAAGAATGATCCTTATTATAGAGACGGTATTGGTCGTCATCGCGTCTGTCTCCTTAATTGTCGCGGGTATCGGGATTCTCAACATTATGCTCGTCTCCGTAACAGAACGGATACCGGAGATCGGACTCCGAAAAGCGGTCGGTGCAAAAAGTTTTAACATCCGAATGCAGTTCCTCACAGAATCTGTGATTTTATGTCTGATTGGGAGTCTGCTCGGTATTGCGTTGGGTGCGGTTGCTGGAAAAGGTTTCGCTTGGATAGTCGGTAAGTTTTTAGATGACCTTGCATGGCCCTCAGTGATTACCCCAGAGGCAGTACTGATCTCCGTCGGTGCGGGTGCCGCGGTCGGCATCTTCTTCGGGTTCTACCCCGCCAGCCAAGCCGCGAAAATGACTCCGATTGATGCTATCCGCCATACGTAGTCAGAGAGTAGTAGGACTTCTGTTCTTTTGGCAAACGGAGGTATACCCTTGAATAAACCGAAGATGACCTATTTTGAGAAAGAAGATATATTGCATCTTGTGATTTCCGATGAACCTGAAAGCGACAGTTTAGAACTGAGTCCTAATATCACCGCTGAACTGAATGAAAACGGCGAACTTATCGGGATTGAAATCCTCAACGCCAGTGCTTTCATTCGGGATACAATTTTAGATGCTAATAACATTGAATGACTTTCGCTAGTTGGTGAACCTAATAA
>VXXH01000792.1:0-1750 GCA_009835515.1 Candidatus Poribacteria bacterium | reverse complement strand
GTGCTGGAGAATCTAATCTCAGCGTTTTCTGTCCTTCGCGGAAGTAAACTCCGCACAGTCCTCACACTTTTAGGGATTACCATCGGTATTGCGGGTGTCATTGCGATGATGTCTTTTGGCGCGGGTGCCGAAAAACTCATGATGGCAGAATTCGAGAATATCGGTGGTCCCAGTATGTTCGGCGTTTACCGACCCGGGCATATTCGGAAAAATAACCGTTGGCAGCGCAACACCAGCCCGCATTATTTGGACATGCAAGATCTGCACGATATTCTGACAGACTGCCCTTCCGTTGAGGTCGCTACTGTCGAAAGAAGTCATTTCATCAATTTTGAAGTTGAAGGACGGCATCGGCAAACGTACATGCGCGCCACGACGAACGAATATCAAGCTGTCCGTAGATGGAAAACTGAATACGGTAGATTTCTCGCCGATACCGACATGGATTTCTGGAATAAAGTTTGTGTTATTGGTGCAAAGGTCTGGAAAGAGCAATTTAAAGGACAGGATCCGATTGGTAAAGAGGTTGGTATCAACAATAGGCGTTTTACTATTGTCGGCATTATGGAGAGTCGTGGCGATGGATTGGAGCGAGGCAGAAGCGATGACAATATGATTTTCGTCCCTATTACCACTGCCCAAACCCGTTTTGGCGGACGGAATCGCGTCGGTGCGATTATGGCGCGTGCGAAAAGCATTGATGTTGTTGATCAGGCACTCAAAGAGGTAAAAACCGTTCTCATGCGTAACCACGGCGGCGACGACACCTTTTTCCGTACGTGGAACGCAAAGAAAGGGATTGAAAGCGGGAAAAGAATGATCTTTATCATAGAATCAGTCTTGGTCGTCATTGCGTCCGTCTCTTTGATTGTTGCGGGTATCGGGATTCTCAATATCATGCTGGTTTCGGTAACAGAGCGGATACCGGAGATTGGGCTCCGGAAAGCGGTCGGTGCGAAAAGCCTCGACATCCGAATACAATTCCTCACAGAATCTGTGCTGTTATGTCTGATTGGCAGCCTGCTCGGTATCACGTTAGGTGCTGTGGTTGGGAAAGGTTTTGCGTGGATAGTGAGTCGGTTCTTTAACGAGTTATCGTGGCCCGCTGTGATTACACCCGAAGCCGTGTTAATTTCTGTTGGTGCGGGTGCTGCCGTCGGCATCTTCTTCGGGTTCTATCCCGCCAGCCAAGCCGCGAAAATGACTCCTATTGATGCTATCCGACATACGTAAAAACGGTTGTAAAAGCAATGTCCAATATCCAATTGAAAGGAGGCAACTGATGCTTAATTCGCAAACAACCCCTGAGGCTATACAAGAAATACCGGTACCCGATACGATGACGCTGGAGGAATTTCTCGAAAACGACTTAGAGGGGTATGAATATGTAAAAGGAGAATTAGTCCCAATGCCACCCGCGACGATGATACATGGTGAGATTAGTATTAATATTATTCGCTATTTGGATGCATACGTTCATGAGCACCAATTAGGACGTTTGTATACCGCTGAAACAACGTTTCAATTGGATGACCGAGTGGTAAAACCTGATATTGCGTTTGTTTCGACTGACCGATTACCGGAAAATAGAGAGAGGGCATCACCTGTCCCGCCGGATTTGGCGGTTGAGGTCGTCTCGCCCTCAGACAAACACTATGATGTCACCGAAAAAGCACTCGCCTATTTGAGAGCAGGGACGCGCCTTGTCTGGGTGATTGAACCCGTCGCGAAAACAGTAATGGTCTACCGA
>VXXH01000465.1 GCA_009835515.1 Candidatus Poribacteria bacterium | reverse complement strand
CTATAAGGGTAATGTTGATTTTAGCAGCGATTGTTGTCGTCGCAGGAATTGTCATCAGTTGGGATACAGATGAGTTTACGCTGCAAACTGCAGTCGGACAGACGAACGACACACTTGAAACATCGGAAGATTTTCAGCACTTGGACCGAGCGAATCGGGCGTTTATTAATTTAGTCAAACGCACGCGCCCGGCGGTTGTGCAAATTACAACACAAACAAGACGAAATAGAATCGTGACATCCCAAAGAAATCAACTGACACCTGAGCAAGAAAGGGAATTTCGACGCTTTTTCGGCGATGAGTTCCCATTCAGACGCTTTTTTGAAGAACCCGAACAAATCCCTATCCCGAATCCAAGACCCTCCAGAGGTGTTGGCTCCGGCGTAATTGTCAGTGACGACGGTTATATCCTCACCAACAACCATGTTATTGAGGGCACCGATGCCATTAAGGTAACCCTATCAGATGGAAAAGAGTATGATGCCGAGTTAGTCGGGCGTGATGCACAGAGTGGGGTCGGTGGCAGTGATTTAGCCGTTATTAAAATTGATGCTGAAGCACTTCCGGTCCTGCCGTTCGGCGATTCAGACGCATTGGAAGTCGGTGAGTGGGTTATCGCTATCGGAGCACCCCTGAACTATTCCCAAAGCGTAACGCGCGGCATCGTCAGCGCGAAGGGCAGGACAGGATTCACGACCTATGGACAATTCATACAAACCGATGCCCCGATCAATCAAGGCAACAGCGGCGGCGCGCTGATTAATATTCGCGGCGAAGTCGTCGGTATTAATACTTCAATTGCCACTAACGGATTAACAATGGGAAATATCGGTATCGGTTTCTCTATTCCAAGCAATCTCGCACAACAGATCTTACCACAACTTATAGAAAATGGTAAGGTGGAACGCGGGTGGCTCGGTATTAGTATGGAACCAGTCAGTGCTGAATTAGCAGAGGAAATGAATCTTGATACGCCACGCGGCGTGCTTGTTAAAGTTGTTGGTCCCAAAAGTCCTGCGCAAAAAGCAGGCATCCAGGTCGGAGATGTTATTCTTACCTTTGATGGACAGCAAGTCCGAGACTTGGATCATTTGCGGCATATTGTTGGCGCAACAAGGGTAGGTAAATCTGTTGAAGTGACAGTCATCCGGGAGAACGGCGAAGCAGAACGGTTGACTGTAAAATTGGGGAGACGCACACAAGAAACCCTTGCCTCACTCTCACCCGATGAGGAACCGCCAATAGTCGTGCAAGCAGATGAAGAAGAAGGAACGCTTGCAGGGCTTCAGGTCCAAGAGCTAACCCCCGAAATGGCTGAACGGTACGGCTATGCTTCAGGCGAAAAAGGCGTTATTGTCGCACAGGTCGAACCCGGCAGTAATGCAGAAAAAAAAGGCATCAAACCCGGATACCTCATCCAAGAATTGGAATGGATGCCGGTTGATGACCTTGAGTCGTATGCCCGCGTCGCCAAGCAACTGAAAGCGCAGAATAAGAGACGCGTGCTCCTTTATGTCAGGTTACCAGATAATCGCGGTGGCGACTACGTTACCTTGGGCACCCGTCGCACATCAGACCGGTAATTAACGCAGCGAACATCCGCGCCATCGGACGGTTCGCGGATTAACACTTGACGGATAGTTGTTTTTCTGGTACACTGCCGAAAAGCAGCTATCCTTCTGTTATTAAGAGGTTAAGTTTTTTCATGAAAGCACAACGCGTTGTTTGGCCGAGTCGCGCCAAAGTTGAGGTTGAGACGTTTGAGTTACCGCCTATCGGAGATGATGAAGTACTCGTCGCTACAACGTGTACGCTCATCAGTCCCGGCACGGAGCGTGCGTTCTTACTGGGACTCCCAAATGCACAAGGCAGGTATCCATCCCGTCCCGGTTACAGCAATATCGGCACGGTGATAGAGGTCGGGAAATCAGTTACGAGCTATCAAGTAGGTGAACGCGTCGCTTCCACACAAGGACACACCAGCCACTTTGTAACCTCGCCGAACCGTTTACTCAAAGTAGCATCCACGGATGTTCCCGCCGAAGAGGCGGTTTTCTTTAATCTCGGTGCGATTGCATTACAAGGTGTCCGAAAGGCACGGATTGAATTGGGAGAGGCAGCACTGGTTTTAGGGCAAGGGCTCATCGGTTTGTTGGCGATGCAACTCGCGAAACTCAGTGGTGCGCTTCCAGTTATTGCGGCAGATCTCACCGATAGCCGTCTCGAAATTTCCAAAAGTATGGGCGCAGACTGCGCACTCAACCCGGAAGATGCTAATTTCTATGAACAGTTAGGTGATGTGACAGAAGGTAATGGACCGGCTGTGGTTATTGAAGCAACCGGGCATCCAGACGCAATCAGTACCGCTTTGGATGTAGCAGGACGGGATGCTCGTGTGGTGCTGTTAGCAAGCACACGCGGCGAAACACCGAAGGTGAACTTCTATCGGGATGTCCATAAGAAAGGACTTATCCTTTACGGCGCGCATAACTCTATCCGTCCGCGCCAAGAATCCTCACCCAACTTCTGGACGCTTGAAGATGACAGCCTTTTGCTGTTGACACTCATCGCACAGAAACGGTTCAATGTTACTCCCTTGATTAGTCACCGCGTTCCTGGAGAAGAGGCACCGAAGGCATATCAACTTCTCATGGAATGGAATCCCGGTTTACTCGGTGTTGTTCTCCAGTGGAACAATAGCATGTAAGTGCGGTTACAACTTTCTTTACTTATCCAAAGGTTGCTCTACCTTGAACAAGTAAAATATCAATTTTAGCAAAACTAAATGTTCGTGTTCTTGGACATCTCTCAAAAAATTCTTGACTACTTTAGCAACACTATGTAAAATGTTAGGTGGGTTTTGCTGTGTTACCGTTGTGTACTCTATTGAAGAAAAAGGTTTTCGCTGGTAATTTTAATGCCATCTTTGAAGGTGAAATCTTCATATGGATTAGAACGGTTTTAAAAAATGCATGTAGGATACGTATACATTTTAGTGAATACCTCAATGCCGGGTTTAGTAAAAGTTGGCAAAACCCGTGGTACTGCTAGTGAGCGAGCGAGGGGGCTATATACAACTGGTGTTCCAGAACCATTTGAGGTTGCCTTTGAACTCATTTCTGAGGAATATGAAAGACTTGAAAGCGAAATCCATAGTGCTCTTGTTGAGTGTCGTGTTAATCCCCATCGAGAGTTCTTTAAGTGTTCAGTGGATAAAGCGATTGAAGTGCTTAAAGATCTTCACGCCAAACACCAGGCCCCGGAGGAAAGCCTTTTTTATACACTTCACAGGGAATTGAAGGATTCGCACACAAAAAATGCTGCAGTCTTAAGACTCTTTTCTCATCTTACAACCCATCAGGATTCATTAGATGAAATGCTTCCTCTTCTCGTTTATGTAGTGGAGAGTCAAGACTGGCACGATAAAGATTATGCGAAAGAAGAGGCAATTGAGTGGTTAAAAAAAACACAAGATCCTATAGCAATACAAGCACTTTGTAGATATGAAAAACGCGATCCTCAACACATTGCGTTAC
>VXXH01000429.1 GCA_009835515.1 Candidatus Poribacteria bacterium | reverse complement strand
CTTATAACTTATAACTACTAACGGTAGGTTTTAACGATTTCTGAGATGACCCTGGCTCTATTTTTCCAATTCATACGCGCAGGCGGGATGAGATAGATACCATCAATCTCACATTCACCCTGATTGTGGATGTCCCGTACTAATTCCAAGCATAACCGCATACCGAGTTCGTGTCCGGCGGTATCTCCGAGGTCTCGGAATTTGTCAACGATAAACTGTGGGATGTAAAGCCCCAAATTGTCGCGGAGGTAAGATGCACTGCGAAAACTTGTGAGTGGTAATATGCCGT
The DNA here is from genome assembly GCA_009835515.1 of Candidatus Poribacteria bacterium. Lineage (GTDB taxonomy): Bacteria > Poribacteria > WGA-4E > WGA-4E > WGA-3G > WGA-3G. The sequence continues at coordinate 3,253 of VXXH01000429.1, read as the reverse complement.
ATAGGATCTTTATACCGAGATATTCCGTCGCCTGCTGGGTACGCACAATGTCCTCGTAAGTCCAGACCGGTTGTGTATAGGCGAAATTAGCCCCTTGTGCCACTTTATTTGTGAGATGCTTGACGTGCGGTTGTAAGTTCTCAGCAATCGTGAAGCCCCCGCCATAATAGAACCCACACGGCTCACCGATGGACGAACCGTCAGCGAGTTCTCCCTGATTTAATCGGGCAATAAGTTTCATCAATTGAACCGCACCACGGACATCTGGAACGAGACTCGCTGTCTCATAAGGACCGGCTTTCGGATGGTCACCGGATAAAGCGACGATGCCTCGGATGCCCAACGCCTCCGCCTCCAGTAAATGCGATTGCATACTGATAAGGTTCCGCGATCGGGTTGTCCAATGGATGAGCGTCGGAATCTGTGTTGCCTGCTGCAGCCGATACGCCGTGCCGACTGCCCCGATATTCACCGCCGCCCCAGAATTGTCGGTCACGTCAAACAGGTCTACGCCGATTGCGGCAAGCCCCTTTGCTTCCTTCAACATCGCCCGCAATTGCGGGAACGTATTGGCGCGCATCTCAACACTCACGATGCGTTCGCGTGTTTCAAACACCTGCTGCACGGGGTTATCGGTCGGAGCTTTGGACGTTGATGTGATTTTAGGAAGGACAAAGATGCGCGCCTCGCGTTGGACGGGTTCGCGTCCTGCGATCGCCTGTCGAATCTTCGCAGTATATGTCGGTGTCGTTCCGCAACAACCCCCAATCATGTTCGCGCCAAGTTCGACCAGTTTTCCGACGTAGTCGCTGAAAACCTCAGCCTCGACTGTGTAGGAGACCGCCACTTCTCCCTGCTCGACTCTTGGGTTACCGGCGTTTGGCTGAACCACAATAGGTGCTTTAATGACAGGCGCAAGGAGTTCCATCGCTTCAACGAGATCGTGGGGGCCCCTGCAATTGATACCGACTGAATGTGCACCGAGTTGTTCCAATTCTTGTGCGAAGACACGCACGTCTAATCCGGCACCGACAGTTCCACCTGAGATACCGCTAATTTCAACGACGACAGGGACACTGTAAGTGAGTGCCTGTTTCGTCGCGATTTCTGCCTGCTTAGGGGAGACAAACGTTTCGAGTACCAAGAGATCAGCACCCGCATCAACAAGTGCATCCATCTGCTCCTTGAAGATCCGTCGGATCGTTTTGGTAGATGGAGCAGGGGAGTCTAAACTTTGGAACGAAACTTGTCCGACAGATCCAGCTACGTAGCAGGTCTCTGGGACTGCTTCGCGCGCCAGCACCACACCCATTTTGTTAATTTCGTCAACCTGTTCAGCTAAGCCGTGGACCGCTAACGCTTCCCTATTCGCCTGATAGGTATTCGTCTGGATAACATCGGCACCCGCGTCGGCGTAAGCGCGGTGAATAGCCGTGACCTTCTCAGCATGTTCCGTAGAAATATTGCAGGCATCAACGCACTGCAGATATGCCGGTATCCGTTTGCGGAGTTCGGTTCCGATAGCACCGTCGCACACCAGTATTCGGTGTGCTAAGGATTCCATGAAGTTGTCTTTTTTTCTTAAAATAGTAGTCATATAAGAGAAAAGCGCGCCTACGAAGCGCGCCTTCCAATGTTTTCGAGATAGACGCTATCTTTCGAGATAGACGCTATCTAATGATAGAGCCTGCACTTTCAGTCGGGATGAAATAATAGCCAAAAATGATACACATCTCATCCTCAGAGGTGAGTCCAAATACGAGCGGTTCATTCGTATCGTAGTTGTTATGGGTACACTGAAAGCTGAGTCCATCATCTACGTCTAAGCGAAGGACTGGATCAAAGAGGTTAATAGGTGCATCATCGTAAGCGATACTCCGATGGAGCATTTCGCCTGTCGATTTTTGGAAAATCTCAAACAATTCACCGTGTCTGTGCATGTGAGATGTCAGTAAAAAGACATTCAACTCCGTATCCGGGGTGTGTCCTCGGCGTTCCAATTCGTCTTCAACATACCACGTCAATTTAGCGACGCGCGTTGTACCCGGTGGCACGTTAATTGCGCGATTGGAGACAAAAATCTCAACTGCTTCGTATTTGACCGCCGCCTCCGGAATCGTATAGATATTGACATAGGTTTCACCAATCAGGGTCTCATCACCGAGCAGATTGATATAGTGGGAATTGAGGTCGTACATAGTATCGCCTGGCAGTCGCAACCCCACGCCTTCAGGGAATTGAAATAGGGTATCATCGGTTTGTGTGCCGACAACGAAAAATCTGTCCCCACCAAAGATACCAAATACCGGATCTGGGTTATCAGTGTCAAGTTCGCGGAAAGTATCCTCAGGATTAACGGCGATATCGGGTATAATCCCATTGTTCAAGATACCCTTCGCCAAACCTTCTTCTGTCATACGATACAGGATGAAGTGATGGCTGCCAGCGGGATAGAAGATCTCGACTCTATTAATAAAGATATCGCCTTCTACCGGGTCTCCATTTTCATCTTTGATTTGGGTGGCGTAGTAGACTTCCCGTTCGGTGCCGGGTTCAATCTTAAACGGCGGCAAACGGAGTTGATATCCTTCACCGGGCGGCGGTGGCGCGGGGGGCTCAAAGATTTCACCAGGATCGCGTAAGACACCGAGGTCACCAATCCCCGCGACTTTACCTGTCTCTGGCGCGCCTGCCTCAATCCATGTCCGAATCGCATCTATTTTAGCGTCGTGGATCATCCCACCGAGAAACGGCATACGAGCACCTTGATCTGCGGATTCTGGTCCTATGAGTTTCGTCAAAAGGAAACTGTTCTCTGGATTCTCCGGGTCCACCAATTTCATACCGGCAGCGGCAGCCGCGGGATTCTGTGGCACAACACCCACTAAAGCATCATAAGAGAGCCCGTACTCCAGACTCAAACCGCGAGAGTTTGTGGGTGCTGCGTGGCAAGCACTGTTCGCACAACTCTTATCAAAGACATATTCCTGGATATCATGATACGCGGAATTTTCATCCGGGACTGTTTGCCCGAGACTGTTGCTCACACGCACCAGGTCCAACACATTGATGATCCCATCGCGATTCACATCAGGATTCTGTTCAGCAGTACGATCCACGGGCTGCCCAAATGCATTAGCGACAAGCACCAGGTCTTGAATGTTCACGATGCCGTCTTTGTTGACATCCTCTAAAAGGGTCGGATTATCACCGTGCCCAAGCGCAGAGAAGGACACACCCATCACCAGTGAGA
>VXXH01000362.1 GCA_009835515.1 Candidatus Poribacteria bacterium | reverse complement strand
CCCCCCAACCCCCCATATCCCCCCTTATCAGGGGGGCAGGGGGCAGGTGTGTACGCCGCAAAACCGAACCTACCGGACTCGAAAACTATACAGAACTTTGAGAAATGTTAATCACTCCAAATTGTGCTTCATACGTATCAGAAACCCGATTTTTTGACTAACAACTCGACTCCGAATATAATAGAATAAGGCACGAGTTGTTGGTCAAAACGGAAAAATCGGAGCGGAGGTTCAAAAATTAAAAAGTGCTAACGAAACGAATAATTCCATGTTTAGATGTGCGTGCAGGAAAGGTCACGAAAGGCATCGCTTTTCAAGGCAATGTCGATGTCGGTGACCCGGTTGAGATGGCACGCTTTTATTATGAGGGCGGTGCCGATGAACTCGTCTTTTATGACATCACGGCAAGTAATGAACGCCGCGATATAATGATTGATGTCGTCTCCGCTGTCGCTGCTGAGATTTTTATCCCTTTTTCTGTCGGCGGTGGACTGCGCACGCTTGAAGATATGCGCCGCGTCCTGCTCGCAGGTGCGGAGAAGGTGAGCATAGATTCCGGTGCCGTGCGGAACCCTGAACTTATCGCGGAAGGTGCGCGGGCGTTCGGCAGTCAGTGTGTCGTGTTGAGTATGCAGGTACAGCGGGTCCCGAAAAGCGAACAGATTCCGAGCGGTTATGAGATTTACATAGACGGTGGTCGGAAACCTGTCGGCTGGGATGCCTTGGAATGGTCGGCACGCGGTGTTGATTTGGGCGCAGGCGAGATTGTCGTCAATAGTATCGACGCAGACGGCACGAAAGCCGGATATGAACTCGAATTGACGGGTGCTATCGCGGATTTGGTGCCGGTGCCTGTGATTGCCTCTGGTGGTGCCGGGAACCCGCAGCACTTGCGCGATGTATTTGTCGAAAGCAACGCCGATGCCGCAATCGTTGCGTCTATTACACACTACGGCGAATTCACGATTGAGAACATCAAGACCTATCTGACGGATGAAGGTGTGAGTGTGCGGGACACATGGTAGTATTAGTTATCAGTTGTCAGTCGTCAGTTATCAGAGGGAATAGTTATCAGTTATCAGTTGTCAGTTGTCAGTAAAGAAGTTGCCAGTGTCCAGTTACCAGTTGCCAGAAAGGACACATCTGGTAACTGGCAGCTGGTAACTGGTAACCACTGACAACTGACGACTTCTGACGGCTGGGAGTTTTTTTAGAAAAAAACGAACTGAAAACTGATAACTGATAACTGATAACCATTAAAATGGAGGATAAATGCAGCCTAAATTACCTGATTCAAGGAACGAAGATATTTTAATCCACGTTAACGGTGAGCTCCTGCCCCGTGAGGATGCGAAGATTTCTGTGTTTGATAGCCTCGTCCAAGGTGGCGACGGTGTATGGGAAGGCTTACGCGTCTACAACGGGAAGATTTTTGCGTTGGATGCACACCTTGACCGACTCATGGATTCCGCGCACGCCATGGCATTCGCGAATATCCCGACACGTGCGGATGTCAAAAAGGCAATCTTTGAGACGCTTGAAGCCAACGGCATGCGCGACGGTGTCCATATCCGTCTAACACTCAGCCGCGGGAAAAAAGTTACCTCCAGTATGGACGCGCGCGTCAATCAGTACGGTACGAGTCTGATTGTACTCGCGGAGTGGAAACCGCCTATCTATTCAAAGGGTGGTATCCGTTTGATCACTTCAGCGATCCGACGGAATCCGCCGCAGTGCGTTGACTCTAAAATCCACCACAATAACCTGATTAACAACATCCTCGCCAAGATTGAGGCGAATGTCGCTGGCGTGGACGATGCGGTTATGCTTGACATCCACGGGTATGTCTCAGAGACGAACGCGACGAATATGTTTATTGTAAAACGTGGACATGTGTTGACACCGCACGCCGATAGCTGCTTACCTGGCATTACGCGGGGTATGGTCATCCAAATCGCCCGTGAGGCGGGGATCCCGCTCACAGAACGGAATGTTTCGTTGGTTGAGGTCTACACCGCGGACGAGGTCTTCACAACCGGCACTGTCGGTGAATTGAGTCCTGTTTTGGAGGTTGATGGTAGGAAAATTGGGGACGAAGGTATTGGTCCGGTGACGACTCGGTTACAGGAACTTTATGCAGAACGGACAGCCAATGAAGGAGAATCTTTACCATAGGTGCCGTATTTATAACGCAAGTTGCTACCTGTTTATTCTCATTATGAAGTAATAGCACTCCTAATGAGGTTTAACAAATGAATTGGGTAATTTCCTCCAGGCCCGGTGGGTGCGGTTTCCTAACCGCACCAGAGGTATCAATTTAGGGAAAAATAACCGTCTTAGACCCAGGTCCGGTAGGTTCGGTTTTGCGGCGTACACGCCCAGATGCGATCTGCATCGCAACCGAACCGGATTTTACACAAAAACCTTTCTTGAGAACTTCAGACATGAAAACCTTTCCAAAACACCGCAGTCACACCTTACGCACAGGTAGGTATTCGATACCAGGCACATATTACCACATTGTGATCGTCACCAACAAGCGGCGGCGAATCCTCTCGGATAACAAGGTCGCATCAATCATTTTTCAGACTTTTGATTGGATGGAAGGAGAAAAACGTTTGGAGTGGATATGTATTAGGGTGATGCCTGATCACGTACATGCGGTCATTAGACTCGGAGAGGAGCAGACGCTCGCGAAAGTGTTGCATTCTATAAAACGTTATACTGCGCGTGAAATTAACAAACAGTTATCCACAGCAGGTGTCTTTTGGCAGAAAGGTTATACAGATTGGGGTATTCGAGATGACGCTGCATTAAACGATACCATCCGTTACTGCTATGCGAATCCGGTAAGAGCGGGAATAGTGGAGACCCCTCGCGATTATCCGCATTGGCGATGCAAATTTCAAATGGAATATTGATAGTTGGTGGGATTCAAGAGGACTTCAAGGTTGTTGGTTAGAAATCCGGTTCGGTTGCAAACCGAACCATAGGTGTCAATTTAGCGGCACCCCAGGTCCGGTAGGTGCGGTTTCTAACCGCACCGGATACCTCGCGAAAACCTTCAGATGCAGCGTTTGCGGAACACGCGTTCCCCTAAAGAAGAAACCGAGAACGGAATTCAAGAGGTTTTTGAAGTTGTTACGGTTGACGCGTCGGAGCCGGTTCGGTTGCAAACCGAACCTACCGGGCCTGGGGGAATGCCCTAAATTGACAGTTATGGTGCGGTTTCCTAACCGCACCCAGAGGTATCAATTTAGCGATTTTCCGCGCCATTTTCGGCATATTAAGTCTGAACGCGACAGTGGCAGGTGTGTGTCCGTTTTTGGGCTCGGAAAATTAAGCAAAAAAGGCGTGGCTGAAGAACCACACCTGACTTCTATTCTCTCTTAACTGACTACTGAAAGCGCAGCGTACTGAAAACTGATAACTATCCCTCTGACAACTGAAAGCGCAGCGTACTGATAACTGACAGCCATTAAAAAAGTGCAAAGCGGTGGACAGGGAATCCACCGCTTTTGCGTTAGGTTAGTTCGGTTATAGAC
>VXXH01000384.1:1378-3550 GCA_009835515.1 Candidatus Poribacteria bacterium | reverse complement strand
CCCCTGATAAGGGGGGTGTTTTTGCTGGGGTGTTTCTTCTAGGGGGGTTATCTTCCTAAAAGTGTTCATTAAAGGGAGAGTTCCTACCGACGGCTGACGGTTTCCGATGGCTGACTGCTAATAACCGACAACTGACAACTGACAACCGACAACCATTCCAAGGAGGCAATCTCATGGCGAATACAGGTTGGGGAAATGTCTACAAAAAACTCGGCGCACGCCCTGTCATTAATGCGACCGGTAATCAGACTGTCCGAGGCGGATCCACGCCGTCTCCAGCAGTCCGAGACGCGATGCGCCAAGCAGATGAAAGTTACGTCGAAATGGAAGAATTACTCGAAAAATCTGGGCAATTCATAGCCGAGCGGTTAGGTGTTGAAGATGCCTACATCACAGCCGGGTGCTATACCGCGCTCGTCTTGGCATCAGCGACTGTCATGACGGGTAGCGATCCTGACAAGTGTGCACAACTGCCAGATACCACTGGACTGAAAGACGAAATCGTTTTTCAGAAGATGCAACACTACTCCTACGATCGCGCATTTACGATTCCGGGGAGTAAACTTATTAACGTCGGCGACGAAAACGGTTGTACCGCTGACGAACTCAACGATGCCATCGGCGAAAACACCGCCGCACTCGCATATCTCATCCAACCCAATCAAGGTAAAGCCGTTCCATTGAAAGAGGCGGTTGAGATTGCACACTCGCATAACCTCCCGTTGATTGCCGATGCAGCATCTCAAATCTATCCGCTTGACTACTTCAGACGCAATGCCCAATCTGCAGACCTTGTCTGTTTCGGTGGCAAGTATTTCAATGCACCGCATTCGACTGGGTTCGTCTGTGGCAGAAAAGAACTAATTGAGACTGTACGGAGGCACGGCTTCATCGGACCCCGTCCCGTCGGACGCGGAATGAAAGTTGATCGGCAGGAGATTATCGGATTGGTGACGGCTATCGACATTTGGCTATCGACGGATCACAATAAACGGTTAAAGGAACAGGATGCAAGGTACGCTGCACTTACACAAGGGCTTGAGAATCTTGAGGGTGTATCCTGCGAAGTGCGTTACCAAGAAAATAGTCATACCCTTTCCAATCTGCATGTTACCTGTAGTGGCAAGGATGCAGCGGAGATCGCACGTGGACTGGATGCTGGCACCCCCCGTATCAAAGTGAACACACACGGGAAAGACACGCTTGTGATTAACGCCTACACCCTCAATGCTGGAGAAGAGGATATCATCGCAAACGCGTTACAACATCTTTTGCGTGGATAGTATTTCATTTATAGTAAGTCCGAGAATTAATGGGACACTCTTCAAGGGCAAAGGTCTTCAACCCCGTAGGGGTGGTATCTCTGTAGAAAAACATCTACCAAGGTCTTCAACCCCGTAGGGGTGGCATTTATGGAAACTTGGTGATTACAGAATGCCGACCTGACGCGGAAACACGGATCTTTGCTCATTGCACTTGCTAATGTGTTTTTAATTCTAACCTTTACTGTAATTGGACATCTGGTCCCTATCTACCAAATTACAAAATCCGACCACGGTTTTATATTCAGCGTTCCTAACAGGAAGAAAACAGCCGATCCCCCGGCTGCGCCTTTTGCGGCGGCAACCAATTGGAGTCTACGGATTCGCGCTTTATAGGCATCTGTGTAAAAACTAACGTATGCTGCCGATTTACCGAGAAGTCGATCGGCGGGAGGAACCGGCTGGTAGAAATAAGCTCCACCGATAGCAACAGAACCGAGCAAGCAGCTACCCGCGGTCCCTAAAATACCACCAGCGACAAGCCACAACGCTGTGTTCACATCGTCTTCGGCATCATATTCCGCATCCGTTTTTGCCTCAAGTGCCACCGAATTCTGCTGCGCTAAGCACTGTAACGGCATGTGCCAGATCAATCCTAACATTAAAACAACCAAAGCGTGGAATAGCAGACTTCTTTTCATTTCAACTCCCTTTTGAAACGCGGGTTCAACTTAAACATTTCCAGTTTGTAGTAGGGCAATTCATTGCCCGTCCCCTTCCACACTTAACGGGCGATAGCGTGGAATAGCAGACTTCTTTTCATCTCAACTCCTCTCTGAAAACGCGAGTTCAACCTAAACATTTCCAGTTTGTAGTAGGGCAATTCATTGCCCGTCCCCTTCCACACTTA
>VXXH01000384.1:0-1368 GCA_009835515.1 Candidatus Poribacteria bacterium | reverse complement strand
TAAACATTTCCAGTTTGTAGTAGGGCAATTCATTGCCCGTCCCCTTCCACACTTAACGGGCGATCAATCGCCCTACTACGAACGCATAAGCCTGAAAAATTCAAATGTCCTATGACGGCGGAATCTCAATAGCGCGACGTTCTGTTGTTGCTTTACGTGCCGCTTCTATAATCGCAAGGTTATGATACGCCATCTCTGGACTCACAGGTACCGCTGCGCCTGTAGCAATTGCATTAAAGGTCTCCATAAAGTAGCGGGCATGACCGCTTGCATCCGTGCGTTCTGCTTCATCGAATTCAGGCAGTTCCAACTGTTGCCAACCCTCCGCTCTCGTGAAACGGCGGAGTGCATTTTCTACGTTATGGCGATGATTGACGCGCAGAGAACCGTTCTCAGCGTGCATCTCACACCAACCCGAATCTGTACCCGGCACGCACCATGCCCCAGCGACAGTCGTGATACCCCCATTTTCATGTTCACACAGCAGCATCGCGATGTCATCAACATCAATGTCAAGCTGCATCGTTTGCACCCGTGCCTCGACATAACGCACTGGGGATTGCATCAGCGTACAGACGGAATAGATTTCGTGGTAACTCGTGTCAATGATACAACCACCACCTTTCGCTTTACTGGCGCGCCACGCGAACGCTGGCGTAGGATGATCCGCCGAAAAATCCGCAGGCTTCAATCCCATTCCAGTGCTTCGTCCGAAATGAGGTTTACCTAACGCGCTGAGTTCTGTCATCGCCGCGCGCATCCCCGCGGTGAAGATGTAGTTATGAACCACTGTGTAAGGCACGGCGTTCCGGCGTACGGCTTCCAGAATTTTGTCTGCTTCTTCTAAGTTTGTCGCCATCGGCTTTTCCGAGATGATCGCCACGCCTGCACTTGCCGCTTCGATAACCTGCTCGGCGTGAAGTGAGTGCGGTGTCGCAATTGTCACGACATCAAGTGCTGCGTGTGCCAGCATCTCGCGGTAATCTGTGTATTGTTCTTCCGTTGGCACGTCAAACATTTCGCCAATCTTTTCCAGATTTTCGGGAACAACATCTGCGAGGGCGGTTATCTGAACGGTATCTGTGAGGGCGCGATAGGCACGGGCATGCGTAATTTGCACGATCCCACCACAGCCAATCAGTCCTAAGCGAATCGGTTTTTTCATGGTGTGTCTCCTTTAAATAAAGTTTAGCACATTTCTGTATTATGTCAAATTCTTTGCGTCGTATGAAACGATTAGCGGACCCTTTCTTATACGAGCGATCTCCGAAGTTCCACTTTCCCAGGCCCGGTAGGTGAGGTTTTGCGGTGTACCCATAGGTGTCAATTTAGTAGAAATAAGGTTGTATTTCGTGTGAGAAAAATGCT
>VXXH01000490.1 GCA_009835515.1 Candidatus Poribacteria bacterium | reverse complement strand
AACTCGGGTCAGGAATATGTACAACTTCACTATAACAAAATGACACATAGACAAACAACAAAAATAAACTCTGATAAACTATTTTAACTTTCACTTTTTTCTCCTTTCCAACTTACCGAACCGGTTTTTCGGTAATGAGAGCGGGTTATTCAGTAATAGTATTACTCCTAAAAGGCGTTTGCGACGATGACTAAATCCAAGATATTAACGACACCATCACCATTGAGATCCGGTTCCGCTTTACCAAACGCATTTGCAACAATCACCAAGTCGAGGACATTGACAATGCCATCTTTATTCACATCCGCAAGTGGAGCGAGGCTTTTGAGGTAGATCTCTCCGTCTAAATCTGGCACAGTGTGCTGCATGCTGGTGATACCAGAATACACACCGGTGGCTTGCATCGGGAGTTCTATCGACTGTGCTTGCTTGCTGCGATTATAGACCACCCAGCCGTTGGTAAACTCTCGGATGAAGATGCCCTCGCGGTTGTCGTATTGTTTCCCTTTTTCGCCAATAGGGTGACCAAGGGGGGCATCCCAGAACGGATACCAGTAATTGAGTGTATCATCAAGCCATCTCTGCCAAAAGTTCGCTACATATCCCACAAGGACATAACCATCAGAAAGTGTGAGACCTCTTGCTGTAAGTAGACGCATGCTACGCTGGTTATCAGGGCTGTCGGGGGGTTGTGATGGATATAGGGGCCCATGTGCCCAGTTAACAACAGGTTCTCTGAAATTTTCCTCATTCCATGTCAAGACTTCATCGAATAACTGAAGTCGTTTATAGGTTTCCTCACGGCTACCCAGAGAGTCTTTTCCATATTCCATAGCGGAACCGTTGATAAATTCAGCATAGTGTCTAAGTTTCGTATGATTCCCATTTAATATTATTAAAAAATCATCTCGTACCTGCGCGCGAACCTCACGTAATATTCGGATGTATGCCGCAATTATCGCTTCTTCTGGTCCGGCAGGGGCACCGCCACACTGAACACCGTGGCCAAGGAAACAATCTAATAAGACCCCATCAAAGATACCACACTTTGCAAAACCGACTATTCGTTCAATCAGTAGATCTTGTAAATCCGGGTTCAAAATATCCATGACATATTCCCCATTGTTGTTCCTGAGAACCTCACCGCTACGATCCTTCAGGAAAAAGTCGGAATCTATTGGAAAATAAGCAGATGCTTCCTTTGAAGGACGCTGGTTGTGAACCCGGACTTCTGGAACAAGGAGTGTGTTGGGATTGTCTTTAAGAAGTTGTTGACGGATTTCTCTTGCTTTCTGAATATCACCGGTAAGATGAGTGGCTAAACCCTGGTATAGAAAATGGTTCCAAAATAAACCTAAAAAGGAACCATACTGAAAATCATATTTGGGTGACTCTTCAGACCAGAATCCGATTATAGATGGAAAATCCCTGTTCTGAATACGTTCCGTGATGGAGGGGCCTGGTGTCGAAAAATCACAGATGGAGTGGTAGGAAAATTCCGAAAGATTTAGATCTGAAACTGGAGAGAGATCTTGGATGTTGTTATATTTTAGATGTAGAATACGGAGTTTCTTCAGGTTAGACAACGGGCTTATATCCGTAATCCCATTACCTTCGAGAAAAAGTATTTCTAAATCGATGAGTCCCGCGAGCGAATGAACCTCCTCGATCCGGTTATTTGTGAGATGTAACTCGCGAAGTTTCTTCAGTCCTGCCAGCGGGGTTATATCTGAGATGCCGTTCCCTTCAAAAGTGGTCACTTCTAAGTTGATGAGAGATGCCAAAGGACGCAGGTCAAGATTGGTAGAGTTTCCGGGGAAGTGCCAGAAATGGAGCCCTGTCAGTTGCGTCAAATTAGACAATGGGCGTAAGTCTGTTATTGGATTCTGACTAATATCAAGTTCTGTGATATTCGTTGCAAACTCCAAGCCTGTGATGTCAGAAATGCCTTTGTCCTTCAGGTATAGAGACACAATCTGTTGCATCTGATCTTTCGTCAAAGAGGCCGCGGCAGGCAGTCCAAGTTCTTCTCGCACTGCTCCACGTAACGTCTCATCTGGCATCCATTCCTCGGCATCTTCTGCATAGACAGAAGCATTGTAGACAAACATCCCCATGACAGACACGAGGGATAACTTAATCCATAACGATTTACACAATATTTCTTTTATTGCCATAGACTAATCTCCTTACTCAAAACGCATTTGCAACAATCACCAAATCCTGAATATTCACTACGCCATCACCATTGAGATCTGGTTCCGCTTTACCAAGCGCATTCGCTACTATCACTAAGTCTTGGATATTCACAACACCATCGCCATTAACATCCGCAGATGGTTTGGTTTCCTGTTTCAGATAGATTTCACCGTCGAGATCGGGTATCGTGTGCGCTGTGCCAGTGAGACCGCTCGCAACCGCTGATACATTCTCTGGTAGTTCAATCTGCTGTTCCGTGCCAGAACGGTTATAGACCGCCCAGCCGTTGGTGAACTCACGGATAAATAAGCCTTCCGTGTCTCGGTAGAGCTGCCCCTTGAGCTCATTACCGCCGATGGGTTGACCGAGATCCGCATCCCAAAAGGGATACCAATAATGATCAGAGGGGTTCACGCCATCGCTGAGAGGGATGTATAAATCATCATAATCGTACCCGAAAATCAACGGCTGCATCCAAAAACCTAATGCGAAATTAACACACCCGTCTGAAAGCGTCAGCGACATTGTTGTAAAAAAACGCATCCGTTGTTGATTTTTCAATGACATAGGCGATTCTCGTGCGTCTGTGACACCTTCCAAACAATTAATAACTGGCGCACGTAACGAAGCCTCTGCCCATATCAGTGTCTTCTGAATTTCCTTTAGGTCCCCTTGCGTATAGTTGCCATCCATCGGAATCCCGATATTAGAATAACCCGGTCGTGTCTCCATGTGAAGCCCATTGATATAGGCTGCCCACCGTGGGATTTTTTCATGACCAGAATTGACAATTATCAGAAAATCAGAACCAACTTTTGAACGGATACCTTGCAAAATAAGATCGCGCGCTTTATGCTCTTCTGAAAGTGGCTTCAACTCATTAAGCCTCTCATCCTCATTCCAATTATCCAAAAATATGCCATCAAATAATCCTGTCTCCCAACCAGCAACCGCTTGCCTTATGGCCCATTGCTGAGTTTCAGGTAATGTAAAATCTAAAAGTTGCTCATTTCCCCAAAGCTCATCTACCACAGGGACACCTTCTGAATCCCTTAACAACATCGGATTATCTTCTGGAAAAGAACCTGGCGGATAACCGCTAAAATAATGCACGTCAACGAAAAATAACATATCGGGGTTCATTGATAAAAATAGTGCTTTTCTTTGCTGTGCAGCATTGATATCACCTACCCAATCAACACCATTAAAACGAAGCCCAAAATCTGCACTCCATACCACATCGTGCATTGCCCAACGCGCTTCTGGTGTAAGTTCAGGTTTGTTGAGGATATTCCCCCAAGCTACGTAAGTCGATGGAAAATCCCTGCCAACGAAATCCGCGACATCTGCATC
>VXXH01000382.1 GCA_009835515.1 Candidatus Poribacteria bacterium | reverse complement strand
GAGTCTTGTTCTTTCATCAGCCACCTCTTTGGTGATGCGACGATTTTGTTCAACGAATGATCTTGCAGAAGTGAGTTGGAGAATCCGCTTCACCTTGGATCCCTGCACTCAATTGTTAAAAATATACTAAATTTTCTGGAAAAGGTCAAAATTTTTGAGTCGTTTTCTTTGTGGTACGGGCAAAAATTGTGACGGGCACTGATAGTGCTGGCGATGTTTCAAACCTCAACCAAGCGCATTCACCACAGCGTCACCGACCTGTGAGGTTGTGGCTTGACCGCCAAGGTCCTGTGGGAGGGTTTTGCCTGCCTCGACGACCTTTAGTACGGCTGCATCTATCGTTTCTGCCGCTTCTACCTCACCGATGAACCGCAACATCATCGAACCAGAGATAATTGCTGCCAATGGATTCGCGATGCCTTTCCCCATGATGTCTGGGGCACTCCCGTGAACCGGCTCGAACATCGACGGGAATCGACGTTGCGGGTCAATATTGCCGCTCGGAGCCAGTCCCATGCTTCCGGTGATAATCGCGCCGATGTCCGTGAGGATATCCCCAAATAGGTTGCTGGCGACGACCACATCAAAGTCCTCTGGTCTCCGCACGAAATCCATACAGGCTGCGTCCACAAGCAACGATTCCGTCTCTATGTCGGGATACTTTGTGGCGACTCGATCGAAGGCTGTATCCCATACAATCATGCCGTAGCCTTGCGCGTTTGACTTGGTGATCGAAGTGACTTTGCGCTTCTTATCTCGTGCGCGAGCCTGCTCAAAGGCATAAGTGATAATGCGTTCACAACCGTGGCGCGTAAATATACCAACCTGTACACCGATCTCTTCGGGGAATCCTTGGTACTGAAACCCACCGACGTTGGCATATTCCCCTTCTGTGTTTTCTCTTATCACCACCAGATCAATATCCCAAGCACTTTTGTCCTTGAGCGGTGTGTTAATGCCGGGATAGAGGACACTGGGTCGCTCACAGACGTACTGATCGAACCTCCGTCGGATCGGCAGCAGAAGTCCATTGAGCGCAATGTGGTCTTGGATGTCGGGGTGTCCGACTGCGCCGAGATAAATCTGGTCGAACTCCGCAAGGGTATCCAAGGCATCTGCTGGCATCATGTGCCCATGCTCGAAATAGTAGTCTGAACCCCAAGGGAGCTCTACAAAGTCCCATTTGATGTTATACCTATCGGCGATAGCGTTGAGGACCTTGATGCCTTCCTCTATCACTTCAATTCCAATTCCGTCTCCTCGAATTACCGCAATTTTGTAAGCCATATTTTCCTTTGTTAGTGCTTAAATTATGCCTGCGCCGTGGTTTTTTGCGTAAGTCCTGGCGATGTTTCGATATCTTTTGTCTTTTCAAGAGACCAACACTTTGCCATTCTTTTCAGTTCAGGTAAATGATCAGGCCAATCATGTAAGGTCGCCGGATCAAAATCAGCTCCATTCGGCCATACTAATGTATGGACTTCTGGATCAATCCGAACTTGGTTGAATAAAGTCCCATCGCGGAGTGGACCGAACAATTCGCCTTTTAATGTAGGTTGAAAGTCTATAACTTGTTCTGTATCATCATCAAAACAGACGCGAAGTGTGTAAGGTGCTTGTATTTCAAAAGAAACCACACGATATATTGGATGAAGCATCTCTACCTCCTTTATTGAAGCGGATCAATTCTTAATGGGATTCGACCCGATTGTAATCGTTCCCAATCTGCCAACAATTCTCTCTGATACAGCTCTGCCCAAGCTTCAACCAATTTGAGTAATATTTTAACCGAGTTCTGTTCATTATTCAAGCGATAAAATATTTACACACATGCGATTTTATGGTATGCTTTAAAGCAAAACTTGGGATTGGAAAATCAAATCAGCTTCTGATGCTAAAGCAAAGGAGAAACCGATGCCAAACACGCAAGAAATTGGATGGAAAGCCGTTAGTCAAACTGGTGTTGTTGCTGCGGGCGGTGCAAAAGCCGTTGCGGCGGGAGTAGAAATTCTGGAAGCGGGCGGAAATGCGGCAGACGCAGCGGCGGGGACGATCCTCGCGCTCAACGTCACAGATCACGGTGCCTGTTCTATCGGGGGTGAAGTACCACTCCTTATCTTTGACGCGGAAAAGCAGGAAGTGAAATCACTCTCTGGACAGGGGCGAGCACCGCTCTCGCAAACCGCCATTGATTGGTATATGGAAAACGGTATCCCGAATGGCGACATCAAAATGGCACCCGTGCCATCGGTTGTTGATTTGTGTACAACCACGCTCAAGTTGTATGGCACGAAGACGTTTGAAGACATCGTTGCCCCCACGCTGGCACTGCTTGATGCTGGTGAGGCGGCCTGGCATTCTGACTTGGCGGTCACTTTGCGTCGGATGGTCGAGTCGGAACAGAAAACATCTGGGAGCCGTGAAGAAAAAATCCAAGCCGCAAGCGATCGGTTTTACGGACGGAACGGTGCTGATACCGATATTGCCGATGCCTTGGAAGGTTTTTACATTGACAAGGGTGGGTTTCTCCGTAAGTCAGACCTCGCTGCCCATGTTACGCTTGTTGCAGACCCCGTATCGGTGGACTACCGAGGGTATACGGTGCACAAGTGCGGGACTTGGACGCAGGGTCCTTATCTCTGCCAAGCACTACGTCTGCTGGAAGGCTTCGACCTCAAAGCGATGGGTAACGCCTCCGCAGACTATGTGCATGTGGTCACAGAAGCCCTCAAACTGGCGATGGCTGATCGCGATGCCTATTACGGCGACCCGGAGTTTGTGGATGTTCCGTTATCCAAGCTGCTTTCGGATGCCTATACTGAGATCCGCCGACCGCTAATTGATATGCAGAAGGCATCACACGAAGCCAAACCCGGTGATGTGGCTAACATGGAGCCATTAAAACCGGGGGGTGTCTTTCGACCCGGCGTAGGTGGAACAACGACCTGTGCAGTTGCTGACCGATGGGGGAATGTCGTCGCTGCGACGCCGAGTGCCAACGTCTACCATGCGGGGGGAATGGTCGGTCCTACAGGTGTCAGTTATGGCAACCGTCTACGCAGTCTCAATACAACGCCTGGACATCCGAACTGTATCCAGCCCGGAAAACGTCCGAGAATTACGCTTACGCCCACACTGGTTCTTAAGGACGGTGCACCCATTTTGGCAATCAGCGTTGCGGGTGGTGATCTGCAAGATCAAGCGACGATGAATTTACTGCTCGATTTCGTTGAGTTCGGTATGCTACCGGAAGATGCCGTTACAGCACCGCGTTTTGCGACTGCACATCACGAAGATTCGTTCGATCCGAATCCGAACCGTATAGAGACATTCGGGCAAGCGGGTTCTTTGACTATCAACAACAGTGTGAGCGAAAAGGTTCGGGAAGAACTTGGTAATCGCGGGCATCAACTCAGGGCGCACGGAGGTGCCATTGCTGCGCCTTCCATGATCCATATTGAGAAAGATAGTGGGACATTCTATGCTGCTGGCGATCCAGCTGCTGGGAGGCACGCGGCGGGTTTAGCATAAAAATGATAGTGTTTTCTATCT
>VXXH01000081.1 GCA_009835515.1 Candidatus Poribacteria bacterium | reverse complement strand
GTTTATTCCAGGGTAAAACTATTTAATACAATCAGGCCCCGATAAAAAAACGCGAAATCACGCGGGAAAAAAGATAACCCATATAGGACTTTGCATGCTATATTACCCGTGTGAAAGGATTTTTTAATTTAACTTGACACGTTGACACGAAAAGTAGTATCCTTTAAGGGACGATCCATCAAGGAAGGAGTAGATGTCATGCTTACGCGTTTGCAAGAATATCGCGATAGACGGAAACAGAGGATCGCAAAAGAGGTCGCAAAAGAGATTGAAAAAGTGAAAAAAGAAGCCTATAAAGAAGGCTATGAAGCTGCAAAAGCGGATCTCCGTACCAACGATACGAGTAAAGGCGCGTCTCACTCGGATCCAGGTGATAAGTGATAGTCCCCAACACCTAAAAGCGTAGGAAACCTCGGTTTCATGGCAACTGAGGTTTACTCATAGAGTCCACTGTCTTAGTGTCGCTCCAGTTCAGCACCGCACTTTGGACAGGTATCCTTCCACGCTAAACGTCTCCCTTCACCGCAAACGCCGCAGACACCTTGCGGATATTCATCGGGTTTCGCACGGCTGCCGCCTTTTTTGTAGGTTACGATGAGCCACACCGTCTTACCATCCTCTTCGTAACCGTAAAACGGACCCTCCTTTTTGCCATCGTAGGATTTACCCTCATGTTTCGGATAAGCCCCGCTGGATCTGAGGTTCCCGTTTTCATGATAGGTTATGCAAGGTCCTTCGTATTTGTCATCTCGGAAGGAGGCTTCGCTCGCCTTGTTTCCATCTTTGTGGTAAGTGATCCAAGGACCGTCTTTCTTACCATGAATGTAGGCACCTTCGCTCCGCTTATGTCCGTTCGCGTAGTAGGTGACCCAATACCCGTGCTTTTTGCCATCAACCATTTCGCCGGTTGTTAATGAATTTGCCATAATTTCACCTATAGTTAGTGGTGGCTTGAGTGCCCAACTGTATTGAGAATAGGTCTATAATAACTTGTTACGGCACGACGGCGCGTGCCTACTACCTTGCGCCGATTAGATGTCGCTGGTCAAGATGAACCCCCAATCCCATTTCTCCATACGATGATGGACGACTGTGGCTGTGGCTGACGGATAAACCTTTTGATGCCTCAGCACCTCAAACAGTGGGTGGTCCATAGAAACACAAAACATGTGGACATAACCCTCAAGCGGCTCGGTGAACCCCCGCTCTGCACACGGACCGAACTGAACGTGTAACAACGGCATCGGGGCGCGCGTACTTTGTAAAATGATGTCTTTTTTTTCCGCCAACGACAAATAAGAGACACATCCAAAGTGTTCTCGCAAGACCGGCTCAACTTCTTGCATCTGCTTAGCATCCAAAGAAATGATCCCTAACTTTGTTGCGATTGACATCGGCGCGAGTGGAAAACGTTTCAACATGAGCGCCACACGGTTCGGACGTTCTCTATCTGCATCCATAGAGATGGCATACGCGTGCGCGGTGAGCGGATACAGTTTTGGAAAGGCGTGAACGAATATTGAGACAGGGAGATAGCGTCCGCGGTATTCCGGGTGAACCTTCAAATCACACAGATACCATACCGTCTTTGGCTTTTGACGGTTCGCTGACGGCACGCTACGTAAGATCGCAGCGGCTACCGCTACCACCCGATCTCCGTCAAGCACTACATAGTAGTGGAGCTGCCCCAGACGCGTGAAGAAAGCGAAGTAATCCTCACCGTGGTCAATCTCAAATCGATCTTCACCCAATGGATAACTCGTTCCCTTTTCCAAGTCTGCGATCCGAGATTGAAAAACTTTCCACTCTTCAGTGTGTAATTCTCTGATATTCAAAGAACGGTTTATCCGCATCCGATGCTCCAATGCTGCTACGATGCTCGTGTATGGGGTCCGCGGACCTCGCGATAGATGCGACGTTTTCGTGCCTTATAAAGCCCTTCATAAAGCGAATTGAAGACGCACGCGCCAAGACGCAATCCCTGTTCAATATAGTATCTATTTTCGACATCCGCGTCCCACGCCGGACGGAGCACATCAAAGAAATCGTCGGCATGTTTAATATCAAGGTCTTCGTGGAGATTATAGTGAATCAACTTCTCCGCGGGGATCCAGCCATGACGCACAACTTCTTCGCCGAGCCAACTTGCGATGTCTGAGAACATCCGCTCAATGATCCCCATAACACCAGCACCAATCAAGTATTCATCCATCACGCAAGCACCGACAAGCACCGTATTAAAGGCGCGAACTTCGGGCCACATTGCCCGTTTTTCGATATCCTCCGGTTTAATACCAGCCAACCGGTCAAGAAAAGCGAGAAACGTTTTCTCGTGCATGAGTGACGTATTGCCTTCACCGTGTTCCTCCCAAACATTGCGAATGACCTCTAAACGCAATTCTGATGTCGGGATCTTGGCGGCGAGCGCTGCCATCGGACGGTTGAAGAACACGACGGCAAAATAGAATTGGATTTGTGTTTCAACAAAATCATCGAAATCAAAAGTGTCGTCGCGCAGAGATTCAAAATATGGATTCATCCACGCATTCGTCTCTTTCAAGATGTTGTCAATGCTTACATTCACTCGCACTTACCTCCTTTTTCCTACGTGAAGGCTGGAATAGAATAAGCTGCGTTCAATTTCTCGGAATCGGACTCCCAATGCCGCATCGAACTCGAATGAATCACCAAAGTAGGGTGAAAGGTCAGTGTAATTATTGAGTTGGCGATACAGAACCGTCGCGCCCGGCTTCACCTCATTTTGAAGATGACTTATAAGGGAGACAATCTCAACTAACGGCATCCAATCCATGATATTGGAGAGTGATATTAGATCGAAACGTTGCAGCTCGGGTACCTGATCCAGTGTACCTGCGACCATCTGAAAACAGTAATCGGCAGGCGGTGCTAAGAGATAATAGGGTAGACTTGCAGGACGCTGAAGATAGTATCCAAGAAATACATGGTGAAGAAAGTAATTGTCAAACGCCTTCGCGGATGTCAATCCCTTCTCAAATAACGTCTGAAAGTAACGCGGATAACTCCCGGGTTCAGCATGCTGTGTGGCATCCGGACCAAACATCGCATTCAGAAGCGAGTCGCTAAAGTATAGATCAAACGCCACTGACCAATACTTGCTTGAGAAGAGAATCTCCGAAACATCGGCAAGCCGACCCTTCTCTTCAAACAACAGCCGGATTTCCGCTTCGTCAGCGACCAGATCAAAGATGAATTCTCGTAAACCCCGGAAGAGTGACTCAAAGTTACCGCTCTGATTGAGTCCGCTTGGATGGCTGGTCCCGATATTAAATCGCTGACACCGTGCCGCTGCATCAACATTGTGCAAGGCACTCATTTTTTCCCGAACCCGCTCTAACTGTGCTGGATTAAAGTCAACCAGAGTAATCTGCAAATCTGGAAATAAGGCTTGCAGCGTTAAGGCCGTACATCCACCAGAAGCAACCAACAGCACGTTGCTGGCTTTTGTCAAACGAATTAACGCCGCCTCCACCATCGGATCTTCTCTGACGACCGCAAACTGCACTTTATTATCC
>VXXH01000804.1 GCA_009835515.1 Candidatus Poribacteria bacterium | reverse complement strand
CTGAAAACTGCCCGTTTTTGTGTAGCATTCTATTCATATATTCTACATTACCTGCTCTAAAATAACGATGTCTCCAGGGTTCCATGACTGTGCGATAATGTAAAGTTTGCCGTCAATCTTACGAATCACTGCGCCGTGCAGATGCTGGAAAGTCTCCACCCCTAATTCTTCTTTTAACATAACGGTTGAGACGAGGTTGTTGCCCTCCAGTATGTAGAGCGGCGCGCCTTTATCTTTATTCGGTCCGAAGAGGCATGCAACGACAGCATATCCCGCCTCGTAATCAATGCTACATGGGAACGAGCCTTTGATCAACGGCAGTGTCTCCAAATAGGTGCCGTCTGGTGAATAGCGTTCAATTTCCGCATTTGCCCGATCAGAAGCGTCCAACCGGTTTGTGCCATAAGGCACTGTAATGTGATGCCCGGTCCCGAATTGTCCGGGGTCGTCGCCTTTACCGCCGAATGCCAACGGATACCAACTTGCCTTAAGCGGTTCAAGACTCGTGAGTTTCGCACCCAAGATGTAATCTAAATCAGAGTAACCGGTCGTAACATAGAGCATGCCATCGACATGCGTTACGCCAGTTGGGACAAACTTTCCGCCTTCACTGAAATAGGTATTGACCGCCTGATGCTTGAAGTCCGTCATCACATCCGGGGTTTCCAGTGTATGCACGAGTTTCCCATCCATCGTCGTCGTGAAGATTTTACCGACATCATTCGCCGGAAAAGAGAGGTAAGGTGTACCACCGGATGTTGTCCAGACAGTCACATAGTGGGCGTTGGCTTTTTTCAACGCGGCAGGGGTCTCAATCAGCCGTGTTGTTTTCAGGTCGGCACTGATTTGGATGATACCGACTTCTGGCAGGGCAAAGTAGGTCTCGCCTTTGCCTTCCCGCCGGTCCACGTCAAACCCACCGTGCGCCTTGTCAATTGCAGCGACGACTTCCGCTGGAAAATGGTCACGCGTATAGAGCACTTTAAACTTAAGCGCGCCTTGTCCACTAATAGGAAGGGTTTGTAACCCTGATTCAGTTGTCTCGTGATGCGCGGCGAACTGAAACCCTTCCTTCTCCGCTGGTGGATGTTCTGTCACGTGCGCAGAAGCGTACCCGATTATAAAGGTAACAGCGACCATCAAACAGAAAACCTGTCTCATTCGGAAATCTCCTCTCTATGCTCGTATCATCGCTCGAAATTTCTTAGTAAATTCGCAGCTGCGCGCAATGCTCGCCACATCTTCCATCTTATATTGGACGACCAGCGGACCAGAAAAATTGATCTCCTTCAAACCTTTCGCAAACGTCTCGAAATCGAAAACCCCGCCACCGGGTTCACCACGATTGCTCCCCGATATATGTACATCACCGAGACATGCCTTCATCGCGTGTGCCGCTGCGTGCGGCTCCGCACCATCGTTGAAAAGGTGATACGTATCGCACGTCAGATAGACAGGCAATCCTGTGTCCTCAATGAATGTAACCCCTTCACGATAGTTATCCAGAGGACATCCCTTCTCAAACTCAAGCGCGATCTTCATTCCATTTTCATCGCAGGGGGCTACCATCTGTGAGAGGTTATCGGCGAGCGCGTCCAGAGACGCTTCTCGCGAAACACCGTCCGATGGGTTCACCCACACACCGATGACATCAGCGTTGAATCGGCGGGCGACTCCAAGCACAATCTCAAAATGTTGCAACGCCTCGGCTTTTCGGGCGGGTGTTGTCAGAATATGATTGCCGAAACCGATTGTCGGTGCGACGAGCCCATGTTTCTCGGCAAGGTTCACCGCGTCGTCTATCTCTGCCGTGGAAAGTTCGCCGAGAAAACCGGAATGTACAGGAATATTGATACCTTCGTAGCCTGCCTCAGCGACGAGGTCAAAAATCTCGGCACGCGTAAACCTGCCTAATGTACCAGCATAAGGATCATAACAGATGGTTAACATTTTTCCTCTTTCGGCTCCGTCTCTTCCGATAACGGATACGGATCTTCCTTCGTCAGTTCACCATTAGGGAGTTCATAATAGAGATGTCCGTTGAAATCATAGACATTCGGAATCCCTTTTTTGCGGTTCTCTTCCTGCGCTCTTTTCGCAGCTTGATTGGCAATCCGCAGCATTTCATGTGCCCATTCATAGGTTTCAGGGCTTAGTTTGTCTTGACGCATTATACACCTCCATTGTTAATATCTCGTATAAATAACTCAAAACCATTTCTATCTATTACCGTGAGTTGGTCACCCTCGCCAAAGGCGACTTCCTGGGGATGTTCCCCAGAATTGTAAACCAAACTCCACCTATCCACGAGGTTTCTATAGGTATACCAAAAGTTATGCTTGCTCCGATAAAACCGACGCACGACATCTTCCGTTGGTACATGGTGTCCACCTGCCTGCACACGATTCCGCACACGAGCAACGCTTGTTTCAGGGGATTTAAGAAAAATAAAGACCATGGTGATCGTATAGCCAGTACGTTTTAATTGAGAAATAGTTCTTACAAATCCTTTTCCTGATAGTGTCACCTCTACAATAAAATCTGTCCCAGATTGGATAAGTTCCTGGATTTCTCGTATAAAGAGTCGTCCTGCTTGAATTTTAACGCTGTCCATCTTCTCCGGTTTGGAGACCAATCTTTCGGCGATGGCATCGGCACTAATATATACAGAGACCTCTGAATCGCGGAGATATTCGGACACAAAAGTCGTTTTGCCCGACCCGTTTGGACCGGCAATAACTATCACATTTTTTGACAAGATTTTGCCTCTCTAATGTCACTTCTTGTTCAGACAACACTGCTTATACTTCCGACCGCTACCACACGGACACGGCGAGTTCCGTCCGATTTTCTGTGAGGCTTGTGCGGCTATTGGCGTATTAACTTGTGCTTTTTCCTCCCGACGCTGCCGTAAAATGGGTATGATACTATTCGCGGGTCGTCCCGCCTGTAGTGCAGAAGCCATCATCTTCATCGGTTCATCAATATGATTGAAAAACTGCTTATAGCCAGCGCAGAGGTAGTTCAAACCATCTTCACCGGTAGGCGTTTTGATAAAACGGTTTTTCGGACAGCCGCCATTACAGACAAACTTCACTTCGCAGCTGCGGCAGTATTCCGGGAGCGTGTCCCGCTTATCCGTGCCGAATTTGCGTTGGAACGTTGAATCCACCATCTCCGCTATAGTGTTCTCTTCAATGTTTCCGACGTGGTAGTCAGGCGTAACGAAATGGTCACAGGAGTAGAGGTCGCCGTTATGCTCGATTGCGAGTGCGTCGCCGCAGGTTTCGTTGAAGACACAGAGGCTTGGGTTATAGCCCAACCATGCCTCGAGCGCGACATCGAAAATCTGCACAAAAATTCTGCCGATGTCGTTTACCACCCACTCATCGAAAATCGCGCAGAGGAATTTACCGTACTGTCGTGCTGTGACAGAACGCGGAGACACGTTCTTTCCGCCGAAATTCTCAACTGCAGGGATAAACTGCATAAACTCCGCACCAAGCTCTTTGAAGTAACTATAGACTTCCTTCGGATACTCAGCGTTGTGTTTATTGACAACACACAGTATATT
>VXXH01000761.1 GCA_009835515.1 Candidatus Poribacteria bacterium | reverse complement strand
ATTGACAAGGGAATAGAAGACGGTCAATACATCCTTTTGAAGAAAGGGGAAAATAAAACAGTCGTGGGTAGATATAGGGCATTGGAACAAGATGGATCAAAGTTTTATTCTGTCTTAAAGCACTTGAACGCAGATGGTAAAAACGAATTAAAGGATCTTATGGGTGAAAATACTTTCGCTTTTCCAAAGCCGACTTCCTTGCTAAAAGAAATCATACTAGGTGCTACTTTCTTTAAAAAAGATAAAGATGCGATTGTTCTTGACTTCCATGCGGGTTCGGGAACTACTGCTCAAGCCGTTTTAGAACTGAACAAGCAAGACAAGGGAAATCGCAAATTTATTCTGGTGGAACAGATGAATTACGTTAAAAGCGTCACCGTTCCACGCGTGGAAAAAGCAATAAAAAAAGAGGATAGTGGTGACTTTGTCTATTGCGAGCTGATGCAATACAATCAAACCTATATGGACAAAATCCAATCTGCACAATCTAGTGAAGAACTCTTAGGCATTTGGCGTGAGATGTCCAGAGAATCTTTCTTGAATTGGTACGTCAAACCGGAAATTCCAGCAGAAGCGGAAGACCATTTCATCGCTATTAAGGATGTGGAGAAACAGAAGCAATGTCTGGCGGAGTTGTTGGATAAAAACCAACTTTACGTTCATCTCTCTGAAATAGAGGACGAAAAGTTTGATGTCAGTGAAGTAGACAAGGTCCTCAACAAGAAATTTTATGACGGAGGCGATGATGTCTGAACAATTTCTATATCAAAAACTCCTTAACGCATTCGATCTTGGATTCCCAAAACCTGAAATGCCGGAGAGCATTAGGCGGAACCTGAATCCTGCTTATCCGCTCCGCCCGTATCAAGAAGATGCATTTGCTTATTTTTTTCACTACTTCAACAGCGATTTCCCCCCAGACAAGGAAATACCGGTGCATTTGCTCTTCAACATGGCGACTGGCAGCGGTAAAACGCTTATCATGGCCGGATTAATTCTCTACCTCTATGAAAAGGGATATCGGAATTTCCTCTTTTTCGTCAATTCGGATACTATCATAAAAAAGACAGAAGATAACTTCCTCGATTCGCGTACCTCTAAATACCTTTTCAATCAGAACATCTATATTGATGGGGATCCGGTTGTGGTGAGGGCTGTGGACACGTTTGGTAGTGTCAACGAGAAAGAAATCAATATCTGCTTCACGACGATTCAGAAACTCCATTCGGATTTGACAACGATAAGGGAGAACACCTTAACCCTTGAGGATTTCAAGGAAAAGAAAACCGTTTTTCTGGCGGATGAGGCACACCATATAAACGTCCAGACGAAAGCACAACAGGAATTGTTTGAAAACTGGGAAAATACCGTGGAGGGTATATTCAAGTCCAATAATAAGAATCTGCTATTGGAATTTACAGCCACACACGATTATCAAACGCCTGCGATGGTCAAGAAGTATCGGAATAAAGTGATTTACCGGTATGATTTGGTAGACTATCGGAAGGATGGGTTCTCAAAAGAGATTGAGATAGTGCGCTCTGATTTCGGACAGCAAGATCGCATCTTACAGGCAATCATTATCAGCCAATACAAGCAACTCATCGCTGCTGAATACAAGGTCCAACTAAAACCTGTCATTCTGTTCAAAGCACAGCGGACGATTAAGCAATCCAAAGAAAACAAGGCAGAATTTCACAAACTAATTGATGGCTTGACTGGAGACCAGATTGAAAGGATTCGGCAGCAGTCAGAATTAAAAATTGTTCAACGTGCATTCCAGTTCTTTGATGAAAAAGATATCCGTGTTGATCAGTTGGCAGAACGCTTGAAAAAAGCATTTCATGAGGATTTTTGCCTCTCGGTAAACGACGACACGGAGAAGGAAGACAATCAAAAACGGCTCAACACCCTTGAAGACGCTGAAAACCCGATCCGCGCTATCTTCGCCGTGCAGAAACTCAACGAGGGGTGGGATGTGCTGAACCTGTTTGACATTGTGCGTTGTTACGAAACGCGCGATTCCGGGCGCGGTAAGATCGGGAAAACAACGATCTCCGAAGCACAGCTGATCGGGCGCGGCGCACGCTATTTTCCTTTCAGGCAGTCGGAAACCGATGACGAGTATTGTTGTCGGAAATTCGACAACGATCTTTTCCATGACCTGCGCGTGTTGGAGGAACTTCATTATCATAGTGTCAACGACTCTCGGTATATCTCTGAAATCCACGCTGCCTTGGTCGAGCAAGGTATGATGGATGACAAGATTGTGACCCGTGAAATGAAACTGAAAGACGGATTCAAGAAGACCGAGTTGTACCAGAAAGGTGTTATCTGGCTGAATGAACAGGTGCAGAGAGACAATCGGCACGTCGAATCTTTTGATGACTTGGCGAAATTAAGCGTCAAGGAAAAGCATCATGAGCATACAATCCACGGCGGAACCGGCGGCACGGTGACGATCATGGAGGGTATAGAGGATGGCGACACCGAGGGCACGCGGGACACCGACAGTAAAGTTATATGGATACGTGATATTGAACGGAACATTGTTCAATCCGCGATTGCGCGTAATCCATTTTTCACGTTTGCGTCCCTCAAGGAGTATTTTCCACATTTAACATCCATGTGCGAATTTATGACTTCAAAAGATTTCTTAGGTGGACTGGCAATTAATTTTAAAGGCAATCTTTACCAATTGGACGATAATCACGAGGAAAAACTCCGTGCATGTTGCGATGTGTTAGGTAAAATCGAATCCGATATTCGGGAACAGGTTACCCAGTATGAAGGCACGAAACGGTTTCATGAGCAACCGATCAATGCAATTTTCGTGGATAAATTCCTGAAATTCAATGCTAACAATTTGCGCGGTGATGAGGATCAAGAAACGAAAGCCATCATACGAAAGAATAGTTGGTTTGCCTTTAATGATTTCTACGGCACGAGTGAAGAAAGTGCATTTGTTGAACTAATGAATAGGTGGATTCGAGAGGCAGAGGCTACCTATAAAGACATCTATCTACTTCGCAACGAGCGACATTTTGCTATCTATAACTTCTCTAATGGACGGGCATTTGAACCCGACTTCGTGCTGTTCTTGCGTAAACAAAACGGTGAGTCACTGACCTCCCAACTATTCATTGAACCAAAGGGAGCGCATCTCATAAAAGATCAGCAGTGGAAAGAGGATTTTCTCAAAGAGATTCGTACCGATCACAATAGTAAGGTTCTGGCAGAAAATAACAAATACCGCATCATCGGTGTCGGTTGCTTCTATAATGAGCAACGGGAGCGTGTATTCGAGGAAACTCTTGATGCTGCATTAGCGGAGAACGCAGAAGTTTGATATGAAGAAGCGGGAGGTTCGTAAAATCACGAACCTCCTTCAATTGAACTGCGCTGCGCGAAATCCTGAAGACTCGGCTCAAGCCATCGGCAAACCACCGACAACTACAAAGAAGAATAGGCTTTCCGGCGTAAACTCGTAATCAAAGATCGAATTGAACTTGTAGGTGATCTCATCTTGCTTCCGCTTCCCGATTTATACGATTGTTTGTAGTTTTGTATCCAGTATAGAAG
>VXXH01000649.1 GCA_009835515.1 Candidatus Poribacteria bacterium | reverse complement strand
GTTTTACATTCATTTATTTTTATTTTTTAGACACACACGTGAGAAGGAGCGAATACATGCGATTTGGAATCTGTACCGGTTTAGAAAATGTCAATCGGCTCGCAGAAGTTGGGTATGATTATATCGAATTAGGGGTACGCTCCGCGTTGATACCTGAGTCAGACGAAGCCGAATTTCAGAAAATCCGTGAGCAGGCAGCGAACGCCCCTTTAAAACCAGAGTCCTACGCAGGCTTTATCCCCGGTGATCTACGCGTGGTAGGCGATACTGTGGATTTGCCACGTTTGTCTCGCTATGTGAAGACCGCCTGCCGCAGAGCCAATGAAATCGGTGGTGAAGTGATCGTTTACGGGAGTAGCGGTTCTCGAAATATCGTGGAAGGTTATTCACGCGAACGCGCATTGGCACAGATCGCCGAGTTCCTTGAGATGGCTGCGGATCACGCTGAAGCATACAACATGATTATCGTAATTGAGCCGATTTGCTTGCGAGAAGGGAATATCCTCCGAACCGTCGCGGATGGCGTTGCCATGGCAAAACGCGTAGATCGTCCGGGCATCAAAGCATTGGCGGACCTCTATCATATCTATCAGGAAGAAGAACCGATGCAAAATATCATTGATGCCGCGGAGTGGCTCGCGCATGTCCACATCGCGGAGCCTGTCAAACGCTCTTACCCCGGAAACGACGATTTCGATTTTACAGATTTCTTCATCGCGCTCCAAAAAGCCGGCTATAACGGTCGCGTCTCGTGTGAGTGCAAGTTTGATAACTTTGATGAAAATATTGAGGTAGCTTTGAAAACGATGAAATCTTACGTCTGATAAACTCTTGGAGGTGGTGTTTATCCTCACACGTGAACAAGGGAGAGTCATCCGGGCGCGAACAGGGTTTTATGACGTTCAGCACGATGATGTTACCCTGCGATGCACGCTCCGCGGCACACTCAAACGGAGACATCGCTCAGCAACTGGACGCAGAATATATGCAGATCCGGTGGCTGTCGGGGACAAAGTTATCTTCACACAACTTGATACCGAGGAAGGTGTCGTAGAGGATATTCTGCCCCGTCAGACGAAGTTCTCACGGCAATACGCAGGAAGACAGGGCGACATCGAACAGGTTATCGTTGCCAATGCAGATCAAATCGTAGCCGTCGCATCTACATTCATGCCGCCCCTTAATTTTCGGACACTGGATAGATTCCTAATCTTGGCTGAAGCCGGGGACATGGACGCAGTCATATGCCTCAATAAGATGGATTTAGTGGACGCAACCCAATCGGAGGAATTTACCGAGACTTTTACTAATTATGAGAAGTTGGGCTATCAAGTGCTCTATACCAGTATCCATAAGCCCGAAAGCTTAGACGCGTTTCGACATGCCTTAAGAAACAAATTTAGTGTTATCATCGGTGCGTCCGGCGTTGGAAAGTCCAGCCTGCTGAACGCGATTCAACCCAATTTGGGTTTGCGAACCGGTGAAGTCGGTATCAAGACCCAAAAGGGACGGCATACAACGACGCTCGTTGAACTCTTTACACTGGAAATTGGTGGTGAAGTCGCGGACACACCCGGTATCCGAGAGGTTGGCTTGTGGGGAGTGGATACCGAGAGTTTAGAATTCTATTTTCCTGAGATGGAACCGCATCTCGGTCAATGTAAATACAGCGACTGTGCCCATGTTGCGGAACCTGATTGTGCTATCCAGGATGCTGTTGAAACCGGCGAGATACATGCAGAGCGGTATCGGAGTTACGTAGTATTACGAACAGGTGAAGCAACAGAAATCTAATACCAATTCTAATTGAAAGTTTCAATCAGATTGTATGGTTTCAGAAACGGTATAACTTTAAAGATTACGGAAATGTTTACGCGCATAGTCTAATCGTTCTGGCACCCCAATATCGATCCAACTTGCATCCGTTTGTAGTGTATAAAGGTTGGATACTGATGGAAAAACGTCTCGTTCCATGGAGAAGGTTTCCTGTCCCTTCGGAAATGCGTCGGCGATGCTTTGATCGAAAAGATACACCCCGCCGTTGACATATCCAGCACGGTAGGTAGACTGTTTCTCGCGAAATGCCTGAATCTTCCCATCACCATCTGACACGATTTCACCATAAGGACGGATATCGGGGACATGAACACTCAGAAGCATCCCCACTATTCCTTGACGGAAACGATTTAACATCTCTCGGAGCGAAAAATCTGCAAGCAGGATATCACCATTCAGAACAAAAAACGGGGACGTATCAATCTGTTTCATCGCGTTCAGAATCGCGCCACCTGTCCCGAGCCGCTTCTCCTCTTTGGCATAACGGATACGGATTCCGGCATAATTGACACCCACCCGCTCATAGAGTACATCGTGCAGATGTCCAGACGCAAGGACGACCGCGGTAACCCCTGCTTCTCTCAACAATCGGATCTGCCACTCCAACACTGTTGTCCCAGCGATCTCCAGCAAAACCTTCGGAACAGTTTTCGCGGCTTCACCGAGTCGAGTCGCAAGACCACCACACAGAATAATGGCTTGCATCGTTACCATTCCTTTTTACACCGATCTATGGCCTGCGAAGCCGCGTGGGTTTTCAAAAGCATCTACCCACATATCACACCATGCTTGGTGTTCAGCCAAGACGGTTTCAGGGTTTTTTCGGCTTCGGACGATGAAATCCGGATGTGCTGTCCGTCCCGTGTGCTGTCCTGTGGTCTGATAGCGCAAATCCAACGACCAGCGACACCGGTCGGACGTGTTCGGTTCTGAACGATGTGGCGTAAAACGGCTCAATAAAATAAGGTCGCCTCGGTAACATTCCAGCATGAGCGGTTCAACATCCGGCATTAACTCCGGTTTAATCATTGTCCCGCCCTCTTTCTGATGTGTCAGATAACCCTTCTCTTCAGTAATACCCGGCAACGCCTGAAGGCATCCCATCTCTATTGTGCTATCACCTAACGGCAACCAACACGTGACAATCTCGGAGCCTTCTGCCTCTGGCATCATGACCCCAGCATCTTGATGCCACGGCACACCACCTGCCCAACTTGCGTTCCCATCTACAACCGGCGGTTTCGCACGCAGGTGCTGAATCGGATTGCAGGTAATCTCCGGTCCAACAATGCCTTCAATGACATCTAAAAGGTTCTCATTTTTCAGAAATTCAAAGATGGCTTTACCGCGGTAGTGCATAATATCCAGCCCGCCTACCATCTCCCCGGACTGTGCGAGCAACTTTCCAAACCGCCTGTCGAAGGGGTCATCTTCATACAAGTTCTCGATTTTACCCTCCTGTTTTAAGGCGAGGGCACGTTCCGAAATCCAGTCTGAAATCTCGTCAATCACTGGCTGGAGGTCTTCATCCGTCAGGGCATTTTTGACGATCAGCACGCCTTGTGTCCGATAAGTTTCGCACTGCTCTTGCGTGAGTCTCATAAGAAAATTTCTCCATCTTAAGGGATGCGGTTCTGCGTCCAAAGGTTATAAAGAAAACGTAAGCCCAAACAACGTGCTGGGCTGGCTCTAAGTCAAGGAATGTCAAGCATCCAGTCCACTTCACCGAACCGCAAGGAAAAATTAAAAA
>VXXH01000377.1 GCA_009835515.1 Candidatus Poribacteria bacterium | reverse complement strand
ATAATTAACCTCTCTTATTGAATTGAACAGGATCTTCACCATGAATGACAATGAGTTCGTGTTGAGGTGCGTCCCAATCGAAAACTTTAACAATAGGCAGGATGACGCGAACAGCCAAACCGATACGCCGTTTGTCAGAGCGATTCGCCTCTGAGTGATGCAAGGTGCGTTCGTTAAAGAGAACAAATTCGCCGGGCTGCATCTCTAAGTTGGCGACATTGCTTGTGTCAACGAACCCGAGGTCACCCATTTGGTTAAATGCCATGTCGGATGTCGCTTTCACGTGTGGGATCACTTTGCGGTGCGAACCGGGGACGATCTGGAGGCAGCTGTTTTCCAAGGTTGCCGAATCAACAGCAATCCATGCTGAAATTATGATGGGCGGCTCAAGGGGCCAATAGTTGAAATCTTGGTGCCACGGAATCTCTTTTGCGCCGGGTTCTTTAACGAAGAAGTTTGTCCGCCAGAGTAGGAGGTCTGGTCCGTACAACGATGCCATCCGTTTAACAATAGCGGGGTGCGTGGCAAGATCGTGAATCAACGGAGAATCGAGGTGGCGGTTATGCACCCTGTTTTTGTGATCAGGTGCATCAGTTTCAAGCACCCTCTCAATTTCTGGTTGCATGTTGAACATCTCTTCAGAATTACAGAGTGTGTAGGGACCGAGGTAACCCTGCCGCCAAAACTGCTCCCGCTCTTCAGGACATAATATATGGTTTCCGTTTTGCATTGTATAAAATCCTCATGTTGTTGTTTTGAGGGGGTATGCTGAAGTCGCGTCAGCCAATTCCGAAACGCTACTCCTGACAGACATGGACCTTAATCGCACCGGAAGTTTTATCGGCAGACACGCGGAAGGCTTCGCTGATCTCGTCAAGCGGATAATAGTGCGTCACCAATTTCGTGGCATCAACCTTACCGGTGTCTATTAATTCAATCGCCGCCTCAAAGTCTGTCTCCATTCCACTATAACCGTAGCAGTTAGAACCTGTAATGAACGCCTCCGACCAGACGATAGTGGAGAGATTCACCTCAAGCGGTTTATAGTACCCGGCGACGAGAACGACAGCCCCCTGTTTCCGAACGATAGTTGTTGCGGTGTTGAAGTTCTCAGCGCCCCCCACCGTTTCGATGACTGCGTCAAAACCGATGCCGTTTGTGACATCTTTGATGTATTCCCCGACATCGGTATCGCCGACGTTGACGATGTGATCTGCGCCGAGTGCTTTTGCTAACGCTGCTTGCTGTTCGTATTTGACGGTAATCAAGGTCTCCTTAATACCTGCGGCAACTGCATCTGCTAAGCAGAACTGCCCGATAGTGCCACCACCGATAATGGCGATTGTATCTCTGGCGTTGGCACCCGAACGCGCGACAGCACGGTGCGAGACAGCGAGCGGTTCGACGAGTGCGCCTTGTTCAAACGTCATTCGTTGCGGTAATTTAAAGAGGCCTGAATGATGCGTCGCAGTGTATTCTGCGAACCCGCCGTGCATGTTCGGAGAGATCCAGGCTCTATTGAAGCAGAGATTATACTGTCCGGTCTCACAATACTTGCAGGTGCCGCAATGCGAAAAACATTCCACAGCGACTTTGTCTCCAATATCAAATTCAGTTACACCATCGCCGAGAGCCGTGACGACCCCACATGTTTCGTGTCCCGCGGCGTGTTCATGCGATTGTCCCCAGTGTCCGAAATAACTGTGCAGATCGCTACCACAGATACCGGTTTGTTTGGTGTCAACGAGTACAAAGCCCGGAGGCGGTTCGTTGCGTTCAACCTCACGAATAGCAATTTGTTCAATGTCTGTATAGATGGCGGCTTTCATTTTCATGCGAATTTTCCTTTGGGGTGCGAGATATGGAAATCTCAGGCTACCCGCTTGTTGTTGGTCCGAACATCCGAAGAATCGCGCGCTTATCGGATTTTCCAACGCTCGTTTTCGGGATTTCATCAACAAAGACAAACTGGTCCGGAATCCAGAACTTAGGGAATTCAGAAGCAAGTTGCTGCCTAAGAATATCTGAGATATTCTCGTTTGTCTGTTCGGCGAGTACAACGGCCGCGAAGGGACGTTCTCCCCACTTCTCGTCAGGTATACCGACAACGGCAACTTCATGCACGCATGGATGTTTCAGCAGTACAGCCTCCAAGGCAACACTTGAAATAGACTCGCCACCGCTTCGGATGAGTGCCTTCGCTCGGTCAACGATTTGCATGTAGCCGTCCGCGTCAATCGTAGCCATATCACCCGTACGTAACCATTTGTCGGTTGTAAAGTGCTCTGCAGTTGGCTCAACTTTGTAGTAGCGATTCGCTGTCCAAGGGCTTCGCACCTGGAGTTCCCCGACGGTTTCGCCATCCCAAGGAAGTTCGGTGAAACCGTTAGATGTTTCAGCTGCGAGACGGAGTTCAACGCCCGGTATAGGTCGTCCCTGTTTTGCTTTAATGCGCCATTTCTCAGCGTCCGACAAACCCCGATGGGCACCGCGCAGCTTCGAGAATGTTCCAGTTGGGGACATCTCTGTCATGCCCCAAGCGTGGCAGATCTCAACGCCAAGTTCCTTTTCGTAGGCTTCAATCAAGGACAGTGGCATCGCCTCTCCACCGACGATCAATCGTCGCAATCTGGGGATATCCTTTCTCCTTTTATATAGTTCGGAATACACCTGTGCCCAGACCGTCGGGACACCTGCAGCGACCGTGACACCTGTCTCAGCAATAAGTTTGGCTATACATAGTGGTTTGGTGCCCGGTAGCACCATATCTGCGCCAGCGAACATGCTTGCGTAAGGCAGTCCCCACGCCATTGCATGGAACATTGGAACGATCGGCAAGACGACATCTGCCTCTGTCAATCCGAAGACATCGGCTTGGTTCGCTGCCAGTGTGTGGAGAAACATAGAGCGGTGTGTATAGAGAACGCCTCTCGGTTCTCCTTGTGTGCCGCTGGTATAGCAGAGTCCCATCGCCCAGTTCTCATCTTGGATATCCCATGTGGGTATAGGTGTGGCTTCGGAGAGTACCCGCTCATAAGGTACATCGTCATCCATAGATGTCGGGTCAAAGTAGATAGCCTGTTTACATGCAGTCTTATTCTGGAGTGCCCTAAATGGCTCCCTAAACTCGCTATCAACAAAGATGAGTTTATCTTCTGCCTCGTGTACAATTTGTGCTAATTGTTCAGTCGAGAGACGGATATTGAGCGGATGGAGCACGGCACCGATGCACGGAATCGCGTAGTAGAGTTCTAAGTGTTGGTAGGTATTGGAAGCATAGGTTGCGACTCTGTCTCCGCACTGAATCCCGAATTGGGTGATAGCGTTTGCCAATCGCTTCACGCGCTCGTATAACGTAGTATAGTTGTAACGATGCAGCGTCCCATCAGGCAGCAGTGTGGTAACCTGCTTATCCCCATGTATACGGTGTGCGTGTTCTAAAATCTGCGCGAGCGTCAATGGGTAGTTCATCATCAAGCCAAGCGT
Source organism: Candidatus Poribacteria bacterium (assembly GCA_009835515.1). Taxonomy (GTDB): domain Bacteria; phylum Poribacteria; class WGA-4E; order WGA-4E; family WGA-3G; genus WGA-3G. Next base: position 103 of record VXXH01000377.1, on the reverse strand, counting down.
TCTTTCTAACGATTGGATTTCGTTTCGTTTTTTTACCCGTTCCTCGCCCCAGTAACGGGTGAAAATCCTGCCAAAGATGGTTTTTTAATGCACACAAGGATAC
>VXXH01000103.1 GCA_009835515.1 Candidatus Poribacteria bacterium | reverse complement strand
CTTTAATATTTAGGTGAATGTCAATATTTTCGAGTGGAAAATACGGATGGGTAGGTACGATTTTCAATCGCTACGCGCAACTTAGTGAAAGCATTGTAGGTTCGGTTGAACGGCTTCTATCAAACCACTGAGAAGTTGTAGAAAAATGAAGTGCTTTCATGTATGCTATATCCAACGGAAACCAAGTGAAACCCAACGCCTTTGCTGACGGTATGACGTTGGGTTTCACTACGTTTTTGAGTATACGATGATCTATTGGATTTCAGCGATATTTTAGAACACCAACATCTCCGCTTCCAACACCGTTCAACCCAACCTACGGAAACTGAATGCTAATTGCTGACAGCCAATTACGCCTTCTGTTTCGGATTCCAGAACGCGCAAATCACCGCTGTGATCGGAATCGCGAGGACTAAGCCGAGTGTGCCAGCGAGCAACCGCACAATCTCCGCTGAGACAACGCCGATGCTCAGCAGCTGCGCGGGTGGCGATTTGAAGAAGTCCAAGTTCGGTGCTGCAATCGTGACGACAAGCAGCAACTCCACACCGAGATAAGCAAAGACCAATGTATTCACCATCGTTCCGAGGATGTCCGTACCGACGTTGAGACCGGAGGCGATGAGCCGCCATGTCGGCATGTTCGGGTTCGCTTTGCGGATTTCCTCCATACTCGATGCCACCTCAATCGCGCCATCCACAGCGACTCCTAATACACCCATCAACATCCCTGCCAAAAGGATCTGCACGAAATCGAAGGGTGGTGTGCGCGTCGCCTCTATAATGTCGGCGGAAATCGCATTCTCTAACCCAGAGAAATGGAGATGTTGCTGCGCAAACAGAACAATCAGACCCGCGACCAAGATACCCCCCATCGTCCCCAGCACAGCTGAAAACGTCTTCCGACTCGGACCGATGACGAACACCAGTGACACAAACGCCACCGCGCCCGAAGTTAGCGTCACGATGAACACTGCGTTCGCGCCGCCTGAAATCAACGGTAGCATAAAGAAATAGATGACAGCAGCAGAGATGAGCATCGCACACGCCGTCCGGATGCCTTCAATCCGGCCGACGAGGATAATCAGGAGCAGCATCCCGCCGACCATCCAAATCAGGAACCGGTCTCTCCCATAATCTTGGACGATGTTAACGAGGCTGACCTGATCAGGATCGCCAGCGACACGGCAGAGAATAACATCACCCGGCTCCGCGGGGATGCTCAGCAACGGCATATTGTGGTTCACGATATTCCGTAGCACCAAGCGTCTGCCTTCATACATCCCGCTCAGCATCTCTACTTCAAGGATATGATGCTCGCTTTTCGATTCATAGACGTTGAGGACCGTCTTCTCGCCTTGCTCCATTTCACGAATACTATAGGTCTGCTCATACTTCTCGTCTGAGAGAAGCCAACGGCTGTCCTTCCAAGGTTTCACTGAGACGGTAACCTCATCAGAGAGCGGGATCTTCTGCTCACCGAATGCTTCACGCAGCACTGCTGGAACGACACGATTGTCCAGATCAGTTATAGCACTGCTGTCAATCTCAAAAAGGAAATTCCCGTTCGACTCAAGCAATCGGACGACTCTACCTTTCGCGTACTCCGATTGCTCAGAGATCGTCGCGGAGAGTCCGTGTGTTCGGTAGTAGACAAAGATCGTACCAATCAAGACGATAACCATTGCGATAGGGACAGCGATACGTGCTTTGCTGTGTGGCGGATCGGCACGGAATAACTCCTCTAACTCTTCCTCTGAAGGCAGGTCCTCGTGAATCTCGGATTTATCCACTTTTGTGTATTGCGTCAGGAATCCGGCAACAGATGCAGCAATCGGGACTGTTAACACCAATCCGATGGTGCCGACCACGGCTTGAATGATCGCAACGGATGTCGCTTCATCGTTGACGAGGCGTAGAAATGGATAGAGGTACCCGACCTCTGGGAATTCAATACGCGGAAGTAGCATTGTCATCATGTGCGCCCCGAGGTAGGCGAAGATGAGCGTATCCGCCATCGTTCCCATAATGTCGCGTCCGACATTCAACCCAGCGCGAATGGCTTGCCGGACGGTTATGTTCGGATTCACCTGCTTGACTTCATGGACGCTTGAGGAGATGGACATACTCACATCCATCATTGCCCCGACAGCCCCCAAGATAATACCGGCGGACAGGATACCCGTGAAGTTCCAATTATGTGATTCCGGTGTCCGCCACAGCGCAATCCCGAGTTCAAGGAATCCAAATTCTTGTGCCAGTCCTGTCAGTGCCATCGTATGTTGACTGATGACCGACAAAATACCAACAGCAGCCAAGCCGCCGAGTGTCCCAAGTACACCAGAGATAACCTTGAAACTAAAGCCTGTAATAAGAAGAAAGGTCGCTAATGTGAGCAGGGCAGCGATGAGGAGAGCAACACCGATGGGGTTATAACCGCTGATCGTCAATGGCACCAGCAGATACAACACAGCGAGAGCTGTGACAAAGAGTGTCAGAATCGCGCGGACACCCTTCATCCCGGCGACAAGTATCATCAGCACACCTAACGTCCCTGCCAGATATAGCAGGAAGGGGGTCCGGAAATACTCCCGCATTGACACCCGCTCAATTTTCGGGTTCATCGGGTCCCGGAGCGGAATATCGAGGAACAGCACATCGCCTTTGTGTAATACGCGATCGCCGAAGGCGCGCCCCGTCCAGATGTTGTTAACTTGGACGATCTCGCCACGAAATTGTCCGGAGAGGATACGGAAGGACAATACTTGGTCGGCTTCGTCGCTTGTGTCTATTCCAATAACGCGTCCTAAGCAGACCAGCACCTGTAACGCGCCATCGTGCGTCACCTCGGCAAACCGATAGAGTTTTATGTGTAACGCCGCGACGCTCAGCAGGATAAGTAAGATCGCGACGATTTTGATGTTTCTTTCTTTCATGTTGTGTTTTCAGTTCAGTTTGAAAATGTGACGCGTCTATAAATATGACGTAAGAGAAGTTCACATTCAATTGAAGTGACAGGCACCACATCCTCAAGCTTTTGAAATTCGGTTGCAGACCACTGGTTTTCTTGCCGGAGATGATGCTCCAAGTGTATTCGGTTTTGCGAAATCAGGATGTACTCTTTCAGCGATGCAATCTGTTGATACCGTGTAAATTTCTCGCGCCGGTCATACGCTGCGGTCGAAGGCGACAGGACTTCTATCACGACAGTCGGATTAAGAAGCGTGTCAAAAACGTCATCTTCAAAACGTGGTTCCCCAGAAACTACAATGATATCCGGATAGAAGTAGAAGACGGGTGCCTGTACCCGAACGCGCATATCACTGGCGTAGACGAGGCAATCCCGGTCCACCAATTGGTTGTATAATTGATTTGCTGTATTCATCGTAATGATATTGTGGGCGTTACTCGCGCCCGACATAGCGATTATCTGTCCGCTCAGATACTCACTTTTGGTAACCGCCTTGCGTTCCACATCAATGTATTCTGCGGGTGTCAGATATGTCTGTGCTGCAAGTGTTGACATGCCTGCCTCCTCTGTTCTGGTATTCTCAAAATCTCAAAAACTTGTGAATCAACGCAAAGGTAGCGTTAATC
>VXXH01000412.1 GCA_009835515.1 Candidatus Poribacteria bacterium | reverse complement strand
GCTGATTCTGGTGATGGTGCTGATGGTGCTGAATGCCGTGGTATTTGTGAGCAGTCAATATCCGCGAAGGATCGCGGAATATTCCGAAGATACGCACAAAGCCGCTGAGTCGCTGAAGAAGAAAAGTCGTAATTTAGGTGAACTTGCAGTAAAGGGGCCAGGCGATCTATACAAATCCGTGAGTCCATTAACCTTCATCGCTACCGGTGAAGATGCGAACCTACCAAAGCGAGTTGAAGGTGCCTATAGCGGTGGCTATGGTATCGGTATGACAACGCCTGATTTTAACTTCAACTACTCTTGGTCAGCAAATTGGTGGCTTCAGTACCCACAGGATATATCCCGTAAAAACGATTCGTTACCCAATTTCACGGAATTAGATTGGACGTTCATTATCGGATTGATTATGAGTTTTATGGCGATCCTGTTCACTTACGACGCTGTCTCTGGCGAGCGTGAAACAGGAACGTTAAGCTTGCTCATGGCTAATTCTGTACCCCGTGCAACCGTGCTTCTGGCAAAGTTTATCGGTGCGTTTCTTAGCATCATGGTCCCGCTAATTATAGGAATATTGTTAAATTTACTGATTGTCAACGCCTCAGACTTGGTGTCACTTGATGGAGGCGAGTGGGGAAGAGTTGGAATTATCGTTGGTATTTCGGCTCTCTACCTCTCAATATTTTTATGGCTTGGATTGTTTATCTCAAGTCAATTTTCTAATTCGTCAAGCAGCTTGCTGACGTTGTTGTTAATTTGGATCGTCTTTGTGGTGCTTATTCCAAACACAATGGGAGTTTTGGCAAGCGGTTTCAAGCAGGTTCCCTCCAAAAGCGAAATATCTCGAACAAAGAAAGCAACAGCAGAAGAAATTGATACTCGGCATAAAGAGGGTGACAAACTTTACCGAACAGGTTCGCCTTCCGATCAACCTCCTAAAATTGAGGTGTTAAGGATGTGGGCTGACTATCTAAACGAACACGCTGATGCAAAGAACAGGATTGAGGATGAACATCTAAATAAACAGTTCGCACAGGTTGCGTTCACGCAACAAATTACGCGACTCTCCCCAGCGGCTATCTACAAATATGCCGTAGAATCTCTCTCTGGCACAGGGTTCGCCAGACATAAAAGATTTGTCCAACACGCGCGCCGCTACAGACAACAGTTCGTTAATTTTATCAGATCTGAGGACAGTGGGGATAAAGAAAGTTATCACGTCTATCTTGTCAAGGAAGGATTGTCCCAAAAACCAGTTGCCTTTAGTAGCATCCCCAAATTTTCAGAAAAACTGACCTTGGGTATCACTTTTAAATCGGCACTGTTGGATCTGACGTTGTTAATTTTACTCTCGCTCCTCCTGTTTATGTTGGCTGTCTTAGCGTTTTTGCGGAGCGATGTGAAATAACCGATTCTGTAGGTTGATTAGCGTGTAGTAAAACCTAACAATTCAACACATACACTTCATCGTAGGTTGGGTAGAGCGTAAGCGAAACCCAACAATTCAACACCTACACTTTATCGTAGGTTGGGTAGAGCGTAAGCGAAACCCAACACTGTTAGTAGTGCCGTTTGTAGTCGCGCAATGCGTTGCGCGGCTTTAAATTTTTTGCGTGGATTTAAACAGTCAATAGTGATACAATTTTATAGATGGGTTAGTATCTTTTCTAAGTTATAGTTTGGTTTTCCATAACTTTAGGAGATTTGCCCTATTTGAGCGAAGGTATTGGATTTTAAGTAGGTACTTTAAATTGTCTAAAAGGCATCAGAATCTAAGGAGGGATGATTCATGAAAACGAAATTATCTGTCTCTGTTCTGCTTTTCGTCGGTTTCGTAATTTCTATCACGGTGATTCAACCTGCAGAAGCCGAGGATCCAAGAGTCAAAATGGGGCTTGCGGCACTTTGGACCTTTGACAAAGGCACCGTTCAAGGGAAAGATGTTGAGGATGTTTTCGGGAAAAACACGGGAACTATTACCGGCAAACCCAACCAAATCGATGGATTTCGCAGTGAAGCCCTTGATTTTGACGGTGCTGTTGATTTGGTCCGAATGGGTGAAGACATCTTCTTTCCTTCTGTGACGATGGAGGCGATTATTAAGCCGACCCTTGGCACACGAAATCCGATCTATGACAAATACAACTACGGTATTCAACTGCTTGATAACAATAATGTTGGCATCTGGATTCGAGCGGACACGGCGAACGCGGCAAAACATTGGCCCTCCGCTTATGTGCCGTTCCCGGCTGATGGCGAGTGGCATCATGTCGTTGGGGTTGTTGAGAACAAAAAGTCCGTCCGAATTTATCTGGATGGTGAGTTGAAAAAGACGACCGAGGCACCTGACCCAATCAGCATCGCTTACGGTGCGGCGCAGAAGCCGACAATCGCTTACACACAGCACTTGGGTGGTATCTGGTACGCCGGTGCCATTGACGAAGTTGCCATTTTTGAAGGGGCGTTAAGTGATGCCGACGTGAGGAGATTGCATACACTGGCGTTGGCAGTTGAACCCACTGAAAAACTGGCGGTAACTTGGGGCGCACTCAAGACCCAGGATTGATGTTGGCAACGCCTGAAAACGCAGGAGTGTCAGATCGCAAAATATTTAGGTTTCGTCGATCTCGCCTGTTATTTTGGATTAATCGACAGCAGGACGTGGTGGGTTGCTCCAATGCCCGTTTCTATCTTTGCCACTCACGACGACACCTTCCCTATCCCAGCGAAAAGATGCCCGGACATCGGAGGCACAGTAGCGGAGTGTGAGACCACACCGTCGTTTCGGTGAAGGATTGGCGTTTGAACCGTGCAGCAGCAGGTCAGTGTGGATAGAAATTTCGCCTGCTTTGAGTTCAACATCTACTGATTCGCCGAGCTCTTCTGCGTTTTCAACGATTTGACCCAGGACACTGTTTTCGTCGGGTTCGCTGTGCCGTGCGGTTAAGTGTCCGAGGTAATGCGAACCGGCGATGAACCGCATCGCCCCGTTTTCAACCGATGCATCGTCAATTGCGAGCCAGACGGTAACGGTTTTGGAGGGTGTGAGGGGCCAGTAACCGGCATCCTGATGCCAACCGACGGTTTTCGAGTCGTGCGGCATTTTGCAAAAGTAGTGGGCGCCCCAACCGATAACATCCTCGCCGATTATATCTTTTACGCAGGCGACGATCTTTGGGTGCGTGAGCAGATCATAGACCTTTCCGTATTTCATGTGCGCGGAGATAATCGAATAACTACTTCCGCCTTCTGAAAGGACGTTTGCCAATAGCGTATCAAAGTATTGGCGGTGTTCACCGATTTCGGTTGCATCGAAAATTGGAATGCCTTTGATATAGCCGCCACGGTTGAAACCAGTCACCTGTTCCTGAGTCAGCACCTTTGGCTGCTCGGTGACGCTTGGGTGAAATTGGAGATCGCGCCCCATCTCAGCGAGTTGTTCCCACGTCGGCATGATTTTATCAGTTTTGTAAGTTACGCTTTGCGTTGCCATTGTTAGTTGCACCTTATCAAAATTCTGATTTCATTCTACCACAAACTCAACTAAAATGGTATAATATATTAGGCATTCAGTTAGAGAGGTTATCAGTTAGCAGTTAAGAG
>VXXH01000851.1 GCA_009835515.1 Candidatus Poribacteria bacterium | reverse complement strand
CCCTTGTCTCTACATAATAGAACATTTTTTGCACTATATACTGCAATTTTTGCGTGCTGATAATCGGCAAAACGTTACAAACACCCTTCATTTCTTCAATAGTGCAGCTCTCCGAAAAAAGGTGAACGCCGATGCTCCATTTGACAAATCCCAGTGGAAACCTATGTTTACAAGGACATCCGTCTAAAAAATCTCTTTAAAATTGCAACGGTGGTTTGGTGCAAATACACTACATGTTGTGCCAAGCATTGGCACGAAATTTGCTTAAGTAACATGATTCAGTTTTATAAAGAGCAATTATGAACCAACAGACCACATTTATTGAATTGCCATCAGCACCTATGCAGGCAATTTATAACATAATCCAGCAAGTCGTAAAGTCAAAAATCCCCTTTTTCATTACTGGCGAAACCGGTGTCGGTAAGGAAGGCATCGCAAGATATATTCATGAAAGTAGTTTACGAAGAGATAAACCGTTTATCGCCATCAACTGCGGTAGATTCTCCGCTGAACTCCTCCAGAGTGAACTCTTTGGACATGAAGCAGGGGCGTTTACGAGCGCGATCCGTCAACGTCAAGGCGCATTTGAAATCGCAGACGGGGGTGTCCTCTTTTTAGATGAGGTACCCGAAATGTCCTTGGACGCACAGAAGATGCTTTTACGCGTTTTGGACACTGCTACATTCACACGACTTGGTGGAAATGAACCATTGACTGTTGATGTTCACATTATCGCTGCAACAAATAGGGATATTGTGAAAACAGTCGCCGAAAAAGAATTTCGAGAAGATCTCTACTACCGGCTTAAGGGTATGATGCTTCATCTACCCCCACTCCGCGAACGCACAGAAGACATTGCACCCTTAGTGACGGCTTTTATTACCGAGTTCAGGGCTGTCTATAAAAAAGGAATTACAGGGATTACCGCTGAGGCACTCAAACTTCTTGAACAGGCAGCATGGCCCGGCAATATCCGGCAGCTTCGGAGCACTATCCAAACGGCTATCGCGCTCGCAACAACAGATAAACTTGAGCTCAAAGATTTTCCAGATATTTACCCAGATTTCGTCCAGACACTCGCCTCTGTCTGGCAGACACTCCCGCCAGAGACGCAACACGCAATCTGGGAAACACTCCAGCCAGAAACGCGGCATGCAATTATGTATGACCTTTCAACACCTGTAACTGGACAGTGGAATAGTTCTCAGGTCGCCTATCTTCCGAGAATAAGTAGAAAAGTAGAGTCCCTCAATATAGGGGATATGAACCAGAATCAAATCCTACGGGCAGTTGCCCAAAAACGTATTCAGCAACATACATCGCTACGTAAGGCAGCTGAATCGTTAAATATTGATATACGGACCCTTCAGAAATATGCACACTGGGAAGAACCAGATAACCCAGCAACAGAAATTTCTTCAACAGAAAATTAAAGTCGCTAAATACTCGTATAACATAAATTCAATCTTATATAGGACTTACGCATACCTTCTTAAAGTCCCCCTGATAAGGGGGATTTAGGGGGTTTAAAGGATAAAACTGTCGCTTTTTGCGTCTAAATTTCTAATATTTGCTCAATTTGCGTAAGTCCTGTTATAAACAATACAGCACCGGAACCGAAGAGAACTCCTTATAGCATGACGAGGTAACCTAACCTCTCCTATAAGGAGTTCTTTTTATTATTCTACAAGTGTCACACCTTCTACCATAACTGCGGGCAGGAAATAGATACCTAAGAGCCAACCCGCGATGCCTGATAACTATATGTCTCTATTTTAGGTTGACATCACATTATATCCGCGCGTATAATAGTAGTATTATCAGATCTGATAATAGAGGCACCTTTGGAACACCTCAAATTTTTGACTTCTTATTATGTGAGGAATAATCGAATTGGCTCAACAAAAAGCAACCAATATAACGTGGCACGAAGCAACTGTCACGGTAGATGATAGAGAGAAATTATTGAACCAGAAAGGCTGCGTGATTTGGTTCACCGGACTCTCCGGCTCAGGTAAATCGACGTTAGCAAACGCAGTCGAACAGGTATTGCATCACCAACGGCACCACACTTATGTCTTAGATGGCGATAATGTACGACACGGACTGAACAAGAACTTAGGCTTCTCACCAGAAGACCGAGAGGAAAACATCCGTCGCATCGGCGAAGTCGCGAAACTCTTTTCGGATGCAGGCACAATCGTTATGACAGCCTTCATCTCGCCTTACCGCACCGACAGAGATCAGGCACGCGCACTCATCGCTGAGGATAGATTCGTTGAAGTTTTCGTCGACTGCCCACTTGATGTCTGCGAGGAACGGGATACGAAAGGCTTATACAAAAAAGCACGTGCTGGAGAGATCAAGGAATTTACAGGCATCAGTGCTCCTTACGAACCGCCCCTGGAACCAGAACTTACAGTGAACACTGCCGCACTCTCTATTGAAGAATGCGCGCATGCAGTCGTCGAAACCCTTGTGAAAATAGGGCTCGTCCCCGCAGGAAATTAGCAGGCAACGACACACCGTTTCCACATTAATAGGACTTACGCAGAGCACTCTGTTGTAGCATAACCTGTTAGGTTGTGCCCTGAAACCGACTGCGTTTTTTACAGGGACCTCCTCTTACAGAGTCTGCGATGAACAAAATTGCGTAAGTCCTGATTAAAAATAGGGCACGAAAATGGAATCAGTTATTACAGATTTCAATGAGAACGGATTCTCTATTCTGCACGGCATTTTGGGATCGGAGACACTCGAAGCCGTTAAACACGAATGTAAAGCGTTAGTTGATGAACTCGCGGTACAACGGCAAGTTGAAGGAAAACTGGCAAACCCACATCCCGATGCCACTTTTGAAACCCGACTCATTCGTCTCTATGAAAATTATCCAGATGAAAACCCGACAATCTTTCGACCAGAATTGCATCGTGAAGGGTTTTTCGGCGTGTTCGCGCACCCTGTTCTACTTGACCTTGCCGATGTTATTTTAGGTCCAGAGATCCGATTGTACCCAAACTATTCCGTCCGTCCGAAACTACCCGAGAACAAACGAACGGAGGTGTTGTGGCATCAAGACGCAGGCTATACTTCAAAAGAAGCCGATGTCTTACGGATGATGAATGTTTGGGCACCGTTAGTGCCGGTTAACGTTGAAAACGGGTGCATGGAATTCATTCCAGGGAGCCACAAGTGGGGCGTTGTTCCACACGAAAAAGACGAATACTACCTCCGCATTCACGATGATTACATCAAACCGGTTGAGGCGGACGCCGTATCTATTGAGATTCTGCCGGGCGACGTCGTCATTTTTAGTAATCTACTTTTTCACCGTGGGTTACCCAACCGCGCTGGACATGTTCGATGGAGTTTAGACTTCCGCTATCAAGATGCAACACAACCGACACTTCGGACAACACATGGGCATCTACTCCGTTCACAAAGGACACCAAAGGCGATTGTAAAAGATGCTCAAGCGTGGGCACAACTCGAATTTTCCTAAATACAAGAGCACCGAGCTTGGAACGAAGTGGAAAGCAGGTATACGGAGAAAACGATCCTGTCCAAACTTTCCACATCAAACCGCAAGGAAAGTTAAAAG
>VXXH01000757.1 GCA_009835515.1 Candidatus Poribacteria bacterium | reverse complement strand
GTCCGATCAGAAGACGGTTCTGAACCGTGTTCTTGCCATAACTGTGTCAGTCCGAGTTCAACTCGGCCAAACAGCCCAAAGTTGAGACGAATCGCAACGGCATCACCAAGGTTTGTCGTAGAACGGTCCATCATCCGTTGCTGGAAACCGAGATACGTACCTGCCTCGAATATGCCGTGTTTCAGGACCCGACCCGTTGGAATATCCACCAACCCACTCCCAGTAAACACTTCACTCCTAACGGGGTTAGCGACCGTGAGGGAGGCAAACACAACTAAGAAAAGCAAGATCGTTTGTCGAAGCATTGGTGCTACTCCATATACTCGATAGCAGAAGACGTGCCGATGATGACTTTGTCAGCACGATTCACAAAAATCCCGTTCTCGACCACACCCGGAATGTTGTTTAGCTGCATCTCTACCTCTTCGGGTGCGGGGATACCATCAAAGTGGCAATCGAGGATATAGTTGCCGTTGTCGGTGATGAGTGGAGATGCGTCTTCAACTTGTGAGGTGTTCTGTCGGAGTGTTGATGCCCCACAAATCCGATTGACAGCCGTTTGGGTGGCTTCCCATCCGAACCGTACAATTTCCACAGGAAGTGGGAATGTCGTGCCGAGGACACGTGATATCTTGCTTTCGTCAACGACAATCAATATCTCTTTAGAAGCGTTAGCGATGATCTTCTCTCTAACGAGCGCGGCTCCGCCACCTTTAATCAGATTAAGATGTGCGTCTACCTCATCGGCACCGTCAATAGTTAAGTCAATGGTAGGATGTGTGGCGAGCGTTGTCAGCGGTATCTTTTGTGCTGACGCGATTTTCTCAGTGCCCTCGGAGGTCGGGATGCCAATAATATCAAGTCCTTCACTCACCATCGTACCGAGTTTCAAGAGCGCGTAATAGACGGTGGAACCTGTCCCCAACCCTACAATCATACCGGATCGGACGCTCTCTGTCGCTTTTTCTGCAGCAATTTTTTTCAGGTTTTCAGTGTTCATGATGTATATAAGTTTATCAGAAGATCGCCTTGAAATCAAGTTTTTAATAGTTATCGGTTCTCAGTTTGCTTCACAGTGGGAGTTAAGAGATTTCCGATTCTCCAATGTCTCTTTGTAACCGTCGTTATCTATAATGGATAACGCCCGTGACAAGAAGATTTTAGAGAATCAAAAACCAGACTGATAACTGACAGCTATTCCTTTCATAAAACATTTGATTCTTTTTACCCGTTGTGCTAAAATACCCATCATGAAGAATAATATACGCCATAGCAGCTTGGTGGTTGGGCAACTGGTAGCTGAACCGGCAACTCGGACGGAAGGTCATCTCAAAGTTGGCACGATGCCTGACGGAACGGCTGTCCGACTGCCTGTTGTACTCATCAACGGGAGGTACCCAGGCAAAACACTCTACATCCAAGCGATTAGCGACGGAGATGAACTCAACGGACTCGCTGTTGTTCACAACATTCTCCAAACGGTCACGCCAGAGCAGTTGCACGGTAAGATTATCGTCGTGCCGCTTGTCAATTTTCACGCGTTCCATGCCAAACAGGCACTCAGTCCTGTGGACAGTCGCAAAATGAACCGCTGTTTCCCGGGCAGACGGGATGGCACGTCAAGTGAACGGATCGCTTATCATCTCTTTCAACACGCTGTCCAGCAAGCGGACTACTGCCTCGATCTGCACCAAGGCGGCGTACAGCCGATGATCGACGAGGTTCGCGTCCGCGTTGGCGAAAAACATACCCTTCACAATGCCTGCCTTGAACTTGCACGCGTTTTCGGTATCGGACACATCCTTGATCAGAAAGGACCGAAGGGGCAACTTGCGCAAGCAGCACCTGAGATCGGTATTCCAACGATTGATCCGGAATTGGGTGGAACCCACGGATGGGACGCGGCAAGCATCGAAAAAGGCGTGCGCGGCGTGCGCAATGTGCTACAATACTATGATTTTATTGCTGGAACGCCGGAGATTCCTGAACAGCAAATCGTTGTCAAAAAATTCGCGCCGCTCATCAGTAACGAAGGCGGTTTTGTCTATTATAGAGCGGAATTGTATGAGCACCTCACTGCCTCTCAACCTGTTGCTGATATTTGCGATGTCTTTGGCAATGTCCGAGCATCTATAACTTCACCAGTTGACGGTGTTTTCTGGGCAAAACCTATCTATCCGATGGTTGCGAGTGGCGGCATCGTTGGCAAAATAGGCACGCCTATAGGGTATCTCTAGTATTCATAAGGAGGACACGGCTTGCACAAACAGAATCGCAAAGCCTTTATTGAAAAAATGGGAAGTGGCGGGGTCGCTATCTTCGCCAGCGCACCGCCTGCAAGATGGAACCACGACACCGAATATCTTTATCGCCCAGATCCGAATTTTTATTACCTGACAGGGTTTGAAGAACCGGAGTCAATTTGTGTTATTGCCCCCGAGCATTCAAAATACCAATATATCTTGTTTGTTCGTCCGAAAGATAAACAGGCAGAAATTTGGAACGGTAAGCGCGTCGGCGTTAAAGATGCCCGTAAACACTATGGCGCAGATAAAGTCTATCCGATAGAAAAGTTCAGTGAAAAAATTGGGAAATATCTACAGGATGCCAAAAGGCTTTACTATACCCTCGGCTCCAATGAGGATGTTGACACCGAAATTCTGAGCCTTTTCACGCGGTCTGTCAGGTCACGCGTTCGTTCAGGAAAAGGGTTTGATACGCTTGTTGATCCAAGCCCTATTCTTAGCGAACTGCGACTCATCAAAAATGAGACGGAACTGCAGCGTATCCAGAAAGCAACGGAGATTACAGTGGCGGGTCATGTCGCGGCAATGAAAGCAGTTCGACCGGGGATGTATGAATACGATTTAGAAGCCCTTGTTGAATCGACGTTCCGTATGAACGGTGCTGGCGGTCCCGCTTTTCCGACCATCGTGGCGAGTGGTGGCAACGCGACGACGCTTCACTACACAACAAATGACCGCCAAATTGAAGACGAAACACTCGTACTCATTGACGCAGGCGCGGAGTATGGTCGGTACGCTGGAGATGTGACCCGGACCTTTCCGGCAAACGGCACTTTCACCGAGGCACAGAGAGAAATCTATCAGCTCGTCCTTGAGGCACACTATGCGATTATTGACGGTATCCGTCCGGGTGTTTCCATTGACGAACCGCACCAAAAGTCGATTGAGTTGTTAACGGAAAGTATGCTCAGTCTTGGGCTTCTAAAGGGGAAAGCGGAAAAATTGATAGAAAAAAATAAATACAGGCAGTTTTACATGTACCGGATCGGACACATGCTCGGTTTAGATGTCCACGATGTCAACTGTGTCCGCGAAGCGAACGGCGATTTCAAGACCTTCCAGCCCGGGATGGTGATGACAATTGAACCCGGACTCTATGTCGCCGAAGGTACCAAAGGTGTTCCACCGAAGTACTTAGGCATCGGTATCCGCATAGAGGACGACATCCTCGTCACAGAATCCGGCAACGAAAACCTAACCAGTGGTGTCCCGAAAGAGATTGATGAAATCGAGGCACTCGTCCAAAGCACAAAGTGGTAACCGGGGACCGTCCGCCGTTCACAGCGCATAAGACAAAGTAGTAG
>VXXH01000044.1 GCA_009835515.1 Candidatus Poribacteria bacterium | reverse complement strand
ATTGATCTCATATTTGCGGTTTTGAGATAGGCGTGAATGCCTTTTATGACTTCCATTGATACCTGTGGATTGACGAAGTTCGCTGTCCCAACTGCTATAGCGGATGCCCCGGCGACGAAAAATTCTATAGCATCTGTCGCAGTCATAATGCCGCCCATCCCGACGATTGGGATAGAGACACTTTTGTATACCTCCCAGACCAATCGCAGTGCTACAGGCTTTATCGCAGGACCGGAGAGTCCGCCTGTGACGTTTGCAAGTTCCGGTTCTCGCGTTTCGGTGTCAATCGCCATACCGAGAAGTGTATTGATGGCAGAGAGTGCATCTGCCCCGGCATCTTCAACGGCGCGTGCGATGACGGTAATATCTGTGACGTTCGGGGATAGTTTCACCAATAAGGGTAGGTGTGTCTTTGAGCGAACTTCTGTGACGAGTTGATGTGCCAACGTTGCGTCAACACCGAAACTCATACCGCCGCACTCCAAATTCGGACAGGAAATATTGAGTTCTACGCCAGCGACACCGTCTGCGGTGTTTAGCTTCTCGACTACTGTCAGGTATTCTTCGACTGTCTTGCCGCAGACGTTAACGATCACTGGTACATCAAAATCGCGTAAGTAGGGCAGCTTCTCCGAGATAAAACCGTCTACGCCGACATTCTGCAACCCAATCGCATTGAGCATGCCGGAGGGCGTTTCCATGATGCGCTGCATCGGATTGCCTGGCCACGGCACACTCGTAACGCCTTTAACGACTACCGCGCCGAGTCGGTTGAGATCCACGAAATCGGCATATTCAGAGCCGTAGCCGAATGTTCCGGATGCCGTCATGACGGGGTTCCGCATCTGTATCCCGCCGATATTCACGCTGAGTGACAAGTCTTTTGTGTCCATTTTATATAAATGACGGTGGTCTTGCTGCTTTACGGAAGATGGTTGACAATTAGCTCGAAAAATAAAAAGCAAAAACTAACTCAAACAAAAAAATGAAAATTACACCAACGCACATCCAAAACGGTAATATTCTGTGGGACCATCTCGGTGTTAATCTGTCCTTGAAAAAGATTGAGACGGCCATAGCAGATAACACAGTGAAGTATAGAAGTGCCTCAAAGATATTTCCTGAAAAGGCACTGCGTATTGCCAAACCTATCGCACATATCCCAACCAAAATACCGACAATATGATGACGTTTCATAGTGTATGCTCCTACAGATGATATGTTTTTGACGCTCGTTAGAAATTACCCCATCAGTTCTACAAAGAATTTAGCACCAATATATCTCGAATGTCAAGTGATTTTTTCCATTCTATAGGTGCGAGACGCTACCAACTCAGGTAAACGACCCGAAAATCGAAAATCAGTCCCAGAATGCTTATTATGGATGCAACGATCACATCACCGATAACCAGACCGATGAAAAATGGGATCGAACGTCGGTATAAGCGCACACCACCTGTCGAAAGCAGAATCCGTTTGATCGTCCAACTGATTAAGAGTGGAAACCAAAGCCCAGTAAATGTCCACCAACTTGAGACGACATACCCGACAGGATGTAGGGGCCACTGAATGAACCGCCATCGCAAAAGTAGGAGACTAACAGCAAAACCAAATCCACCTGCAGTATAGAGCATACCGCTGATGCTCGTTTCGCTCGGATTGTAGAGCCACCCCGCAAGTCTGTTGAAAGCGGCGCGCGCGTACCACGAACGCGCCTGTTCTAAGCCGACTTGGTAGGAGAGGTGTAGGTGTCCCCACGCTGCGGAAAGTGCTCCTACGAAAATAGCGATCGCCAATACCCAGAGCAATTGGGACGGATTGAAACGGGTTTGATGCGCGAGTTTCAACCCCTCCAACTGATGCGGCATTGGATGCGCTCGGTAAGAGAGATGGTTTAACCAGAAGAAGAGCGACATGACCGAGAGATTCCGGTTGCCGATGCGGCGTGTGCCGAGCGCGTCTGTTAGGAGCAGATCGGGACCGGCGTTGTAAAGGTCGTGTGCGGGTGGCCCGAGTTCGGCACGGATACGGGTGATTGTCACCGACATTGCAAAATAGAGTGCGAAAAATAGGAATGCAAACCAGAGGGACATCCCTGCCTTGATGCAGAACGCCAGAATCAAGATAAATCCGATGATCACCCCAATCGCTGCTGTCCTATAACGCAACGCTTCACCTTCATCATTCATAGGGGGTTTTTGCTTGGGTGTTTCTTCAGGGTCTCCCTGCCCGCGCGGGCGAGGTGACCTCGCCCCTACAAAAACGGTTTGCAGCACGACCTTGACGTGTGCGCGTCCCATCCATAGTGTCCAGAAAAACAGAGCCATCCACACACCGCGAATTTGTGCCATCTCTTTCGGAAATCCGATAGCCCCTCGCCACCCGAAACTCTCACCAACAATCCTCTGAAAATGCCAAAACAGATGAAAAAACCAGCAAGAGAATCCCAAATCGAGCGGTATTAGGAAACCGACACCGATAGCAAACGGGAAAAAACTGATGCGGAAGCCGGGATTATTCATTGCACTCCACGGTTTATCAGGAAGCCGAAACCCACGATAGAGTGGAATTGTTGGAAAAACGGGGTCAATCTGGTGTAAACTATAGAGCAAGTTTAGGATAGCGGCGATGCTTAAACCGACAATCATCATCCGCCGATTAAAAAACAGATGCGGTGTGGTTCGGAGGTTGCCTGTATTTAATGCTGCGCGCGTGATTTCATAAGGGAGTTGCGCAATTGGATAGGTAAGCCGCTCGTGCTCCTGCCACTGTTTGCGTAAAAGCACATTGAGGCAGAGCATTGTTACGCCGATGACGAGACAGAAACCGACCCAAAGCAGCGTCGGCAGCAACCATGCGTGTATGTGTGCCTGAAGATAGAACGTGGATTCGCCTTCATAGAAACCACGTAATACCTCTTGCCTTCCGACAACAAGCCATTCGGGGAGATGCTGATGAAAGAGTTGTGCCCATTCGTTCTCAGTTGTCGCGTACCAAAAGCCGTTGCCCATCAATGGTACCAAGACTTGTAACATATCGCGTCCAGCGAAAACGGAAGCTTGGCACAGCATCGCATAGATCGTTAACAATTCTGCCTGCGTAAACGCCAATGCTGGACGCAAACGCCGCAGTATAGCACCGATTCCAATAAGCACAAGCAACGTAAACAACACATTGAACAGCAACGCCAAACTCGTGGGGCGGTTGGAATCCCAGATATAACTGAGATGTAGCACCCAGTAACTATTAAATGGAATGAGGACGATGCCGATGAGCGTTGCGCGTAGGGTGATGGAGCTTTTGGAAGGGTGTTTCATATGAGTGCGGGTTGCCAGTTACACGTTTGGAAGGAGATAACAAGAAATGCTGACAATAGTGGTATTCGGTCTCGTCGTTATAATTATGATATGTGGCGGCATGTTACTCGCACGTTTGGGAACAGCTGCCAAATCCAAAGGTTCATGGATGTGGGGGTGCTTTATTCTCATCGCACTTATCTGCGTTCCACTTTTTCTAATAGGTCTTGGCGTGTGGTTTCTCTACTTTAGCGGAATATCGTCAGGACAATTTAGCCCATTTGGTTAAAGAACAGACGCGTGGATGCTATTATAATAT
>VXXH01000256.1 GCA_009835515.1 Candidatus Poribacteria bacterium | reverse complement strand
GGGTTAGGGGATTTAGGGGGTTTAAAGGGAAACCGAAATTACTGCTTTTTGCGTCTCAATGTCCAATATTTGCTCAATGTGCGTAAGTCCTATATAATATAACGGAACTTGTGAAGGCTTTGGCTCTGGTTGAACAACTACAAGAAGAAACAAAAAACTGACAAAGCCACGATAACCCATTCGTCAAAATATGAACTTTCAAACCCGCTGTGAGCAGTATCTACAAGATCTCCATCGCACCCAAGCGAATCCCGATGCAACGCCTGAACTGTCCCTTTTCCCGCATCTCCAAACGTTCCTTAAAGATATTGCCACTAACCATTTCAGCATACCTACCGTAATGTTTACACAGGAACCGAGAATGCTGGATCAGATCGGGAGACCTGACTTCATCGCTCGCGACAGACTACTACCCATCGGTTATATTGAAGCAGAGGCGTACGGTAGGAATCTAAACAATCTGACAGGGCACGCTGCTACCCAGAATACACGATTTATTGAAAACCTTGACAACTTCATTCTTACCAACTTCGTTGAATTTCGGTTGTATACCGACGGGCAGTGCCGCTCAACAGCAAACGTTGAAAACAGCTGTGAAGATTTAGAGAGACTATTCGCTCAGTTTTTCAGCGCAGATCCCGTGCAAATTCGCACACCGGAGATACTCGCGAAACACCTCGCGCGCCGCACACGCGAACTTCAAATCCAGATTGAAACGACACTCACGGACGAAAACAGTCAAATTTACAGTATGTTTTCGGCATTTAAGGAGCACCTCCTTGCGACATTGACACCGGACGATTTCGCGGATATGTACGCCCAAACGCTCGCTTACGGGCTCTTTGCCGCACGGTGCATTCTGCCTAATGGAACAGGCTTCTCAAGGCACACTGCAGCCGCAACACTCCCAAAATCAAACCCGTTTCTCATTCAACTCTTCCATCACGTAGATTCCCCGACACTTGAGAAGAACGTCACCTACATTTTGGACGATATCGAAATTTTGCTCCGAAACGTCTCGAAAGAGATGCTCCGCACTGCATTTAGCGTCCAGACCCATCTTGAAGATCCAGTTATCCATTTTTATGAGACATTTCTTGCGGAATATGACCCGGATCGGCGCGTCGAGCGGGGTGTCTACTACACACCGCCACAGGTTATCTCCTACATCGTCCGATCTGTTGATCACCTCCTCAAGACAGAACTGAACAGACCGGATGGTCTCGCTGATGACAGGACGCTCATTCTGGATCCAGCGACAGGAACCGGTGGTTTCCTCTTGGCAGTGCTTGACCACATCCGCGAATACGTCACCACGCATTACGGCACAGGAGATTGGAATCAGTACGTTAATGCCGAGTTAGTCAAACGACTTTTTGGGTTTGAACTACTTGTTGCTCCCTATACGATTGCCCACTTGAAGTTGGGCTTATTTCTACAAGAGCAAGGGTGGCAAGCGACCGAACGCCTCGGTATCTATCTCACCAACACATTGGAACAACCAGACGAAATACAGCCTTCTATACCCTTTGCAGGATTCATCTCCGATGAAGCGAATGAAGCACTCTCAGTAAAACGCGACGAACCGATTCTCGTTATCCTCGGTAATCCGCCCTATACACGCGATTCTGCCACCCCAAGTCGAGATGGCAGAAAGTTAACTTTTATTGGGGAACTCATTGAGGATTACAAAAAGGTAGATGGACAACCACTTGACGAAAGCACCTCAAAGGCACTCCAAGCAGATTATGTGAAGTTTATCCGATGGGCACAGTGGCGCATTGATAAAAACAGCGAAGGCGTTGTTGGTTATATTGTGAACAATAGTTTCCTTGACGGACCCACCTCTCGTGGAATGCGCCAAAGTTTGCTTGAGAGTTTTAACACTGTCTATTTGCTCAATCTGCACGGCAGTAGTAGAAGAACAGAGGCAGTTCCGACTGTCCAAAGGGACGAAAACGTCTTTGACATTCTACAAGGGGTTTGCATCCTTTTGTGTGTCAAAGAACGTGATAATCCTGCACAGGCAAAGGTCTATTATGCAGATATGTGGGGATCACGAGAAGATAAATACAACACCCTTTCGGAGACCGAGATACAATCGACAGAGTGGTGTGAACTACAACCGAAATCATCGCGGTACCTCTTTGTGCCACAAGCAACAGACTACAGCGCAGAATACGACAAAATAGAATGGAAGATTACTGATATATTTCAAACCAGTTCAATTGGAATTGTTACAGCACGAGATAAATTGACAATTCATCGGACTCCTGAAAAGGTGCGCGAAACAGTATCCGATTTTGTTTCTCTTTCTGAAGACGAGGCGCGAAAAAAATATAACCTACGCAAGGATACCCGGGATTGGAAGGTTCGCCTCGCCCAAGCGGATCTCCGTAACCATCTTGATGTCCAACAGCATACCACCTCTATCCATTATCGTCCGCTTGACACTCGCTGGACCTATTACACTGGCCAATCACGAGGATTTCAGTGTATGCCTCGTCCTGAAAATATGTCACATCTGCTTTCAGAAAATCTTGCTCTCTGTGTCTGTCGGGTCGTCAAAAGTCCAGTATGGCAACACGCCTTGATAACGGACAAAATTACCGAAAATTGTTATATCTCAAACAGAGATAGTGAATCAGGACATGTTTTCCCGCTCTACTTATACCCAAATCCAGAGGAATTAGGACTCGCGACAAAACGGTCGATCAATTTCAAACCTGCCTTCCTCACGGCACTTTCAGAGACGTTGGAACTCCCACAAACTGCACCGTTTAACCTACCCGAAGGTATTTCACCGGAGGAAATTCTTGGTTATATCTATGCGGTTTTGTTCAGTCCTGCCTATCGTAAACGGTATTACGAATTCCTGAAATATGATTTCCCGCGCATCCCGTTACCCCAAAATATTGAATACTTCCGCAAACTCGCAGAATTAGGGCAAAGTCTCATCAATTGGCATCTCTTGCAAGATGTTCAAATTCCGACTCATCATCGGTTTGAAGGTGAAGGTGATGCCGTTGTCTCAAAGGTTCGCTATGCAGGTGGACACATTTGGATTAACCCAACGCAGCGTTTCACGGATGTCCCCGAAGCGGTGTGGGAGTATGAGATCGGAGCGTATCAGGTATGTGAGAAATGGCTGCGGGATAGAAAAGGGAGTCCACTAAGCTATGCCGAGGGACGTCACTATTGTGCAATTCTGGTTGCAGTAGCAGAGACGCTGCAGATCATGGCGGAGATTGATGAAGTGCTCCTTGTAGCATAGGCTGTTAGCCTGTGCAGTAGCATAGGAACCCGTTGGTCTCCTGTGCATCCATTAGCGCAACCTAACAGGATACGCTACAAAAGAGAAAACTAAACGAACCTGCACCACCCCTTCCTCTCATTTGACACTTTCGTCCTAAATATGCTACAATAATCAATGGAATTCTTGAGAAAGCTGCAAATCAATATATCTCAGAACCCAACAATGATGATGTGGAGATGACGACATGAACATTACCCAATTCACAATGGAAGATGTCCGCTGTTTTGCCGAACGCCAGACGCTTGAAATTCGACCCTTGACCTTTTTAGTCGGCGAGAACAGTACCGGCAAAACCACTGCAT
>VXXH01000783.1 GCA_009835515.1 Candidatus Poribacteria bacterium | reverse complement strand
CTTCACCCGTGTAAACAAGGGTTCCGGGGGGCTGCCCTACCTTTTGAGCATATCTTTTAAATGGGTTTAACAATGGAATTTTCAACGCAACACCCCCCAATAAGTTATGTTGATATAATGATCCAAGAAACGAAATGATCCAAGTAAAGCAACGGGTATATATTATACGGCAAAAGTCATCTTGTCAAGTTAAATCAGAGATACTGCAATATGCTTGCCAACTGTTAGTGGGCATAGGAAATCGGAGAAATCTTTTCTGTTAGGCTACAACTGAGTTCGTAAAAACATGCCTTAATTTGCTAAAAAAACGTATCTGTGGTATTGTAACACATCAGATTGACACTCTCACGAAAAAGGGGAAATCATGGCGGTTCAGATTGCAATTATCGGATGCGGTGGGATGGCGAATGGTCATCTCAACGCCTATCTTACAATACATCAAACAGAGCCAGGGAAAGTCGAGCTCGTCGCGATGTGCGATGAAGTCAAGGATCGGGCAGATCAATTCGCCGAGCGCGTTAAAGCGGTAACGGGTAAAAAACCAGCAGTATTTGATGATACCGATACGATGCTCACAACTGTGGATTTGGACGGCGCAGACATCTGCACTTCGCATGCACACCATCACATCAATGCAATAAAATGCCTCAACAACGGTGTCAACGTCATGGTAGAAAAACCGATGGGCGTTACCGTCAAAGCGAGCCATGCGATTATTAACGCCGCAAAAGCCAATAATAAAATCGCTGCGACTGCTGAGAATATTCGCCGGATGCCGAGTCGCCGTACAGCGGAATGGTTGATGAACGAAAAACAGATGCTCGGTGATTTATGGACGTTTTCCGCACAGCATGCCAGTTATCGGGCACCGAACCCGGAAAGCGATTGGCACTGGCGACTTGACCTGACGCTCGGTGGCGGTGGTATGGTCATGGACTCCGGGGCACACTATTGTGATACGCTGCGCTACCTCTTCGGTGATCCAAGTACTGTGTATGCGCGTGTTTGTCAGTTCGAGGACTTGCGGGTTACCAAGGCTGGTGAAATCGTTAAGAACGAACAAGAGGACACATGGGTAGCGACCATCAACTTCAAAAGCGGGGTCATCGGACTTTGGACGTGTACATGGGCGGCCATTGGACACAATTTCAATCACGTCGTCTACTATGGGAGTGAAGGGTGTTTGCTTGACGATGGAGACATCTTCCACGGTCCATTTGATGGCGCAGAAGTCGTCCTCAAGGATGGGACCCGCCATAGCATGGAGAGCCTTATCGCTGATTACATGGCAAGCCTGTCAGATGAAGAAAAATCGAGGCTTTTCCCTCACAATTTCACCGACGGCGTAGTCCTGGAATGCTACGATTTTGCAGACGCAATCGCGAACAAGCGTTCACCCGAACTTGATGCCGAAGTCGGACTCCGCGCTAAATCGATCTGCGAAGCAATTTACGAATCCAACGCATGTGGTCAAGCAGTGGACTATGAGGCGGTCGTAGCAGGAAATATTGAAGTCTATCAGAAACCGATCAATGAGCGGTGGGGTCTGTAATTGTCTAAACAGGAACGCACCCCAATAAAGTCTGCCATAGACCACCAGCGGGAAACCAGAGAAAAAAAACATCAACAGGAAATCGGAAAATCGGTCGGCTACATTGAACTCATGCGGCAGAATCCTAATTTCCGTTGGCTCTGGGGTGGACAGGTTGTTAGCCTCCTGGGGGATTGGTTTAACCTTATCGCTTCTGCAATATTAATTGCTGAGTTGACAGGATCGGGTCTCGCGTTAGGCGTTCTGTTTACAATCCGGATGTTGGCACCATTTGCCATTTCTCCACTCGCGGGGATATGTGCCGACCGTTACAACCGGAAGCATCTGTTAATCATCACTGACCTCGTGCGTGCTGTCGTTGTACTCGGTTTTCTCTTCGTCCGAGACGCAAACGATATTTGGTTGCTTTATGCCCTCACGGTCCTTCTGTTTGGCGTAAGCGGTTTCTTCAGTCCCGCACGGAGCGCAATCCTACCAGACATCACCTCCCCACAAGAACTTGGTACTGCCAATACGCTCGGTGCTGCGACCTGGTCGGTCATGCTTGCCGTCGGTGCTGCCATCGGCGGCTTAACAACAGGACTTTTTGGGAGCCAGACAGCCTTCGTTATTGATGGTTTCACCTTTGCTATTTCAGCAGGACTCTTGCTGAAGATTAGACTACCCAGGTCATCCCCCGAAACGGCAGCAACTCCCGGACGGACGAAGTTAACGGCGTTGCGCTATATGTTTCAGCACCCTGATATTCTTTTTATAGCGATGCATAAGGCGGCGATATCGCTTCTAATGTCTACTGGCGTTCAGGTCATACTGGTTGAAATCGCCAAAAATTATTTCGTTATCGGGGTCGGCGGCGCGCTCAGTTTAGGGATGATGTATTGTATGAACGGTGTCGGCAGTGGGGTTGGGCCGATTCTCGCTCGGCGTTGGACCGGCGACCGAGACAAACCGCTCAGGGTAAGCATCAGTTTCGGCTATGTGATTGCGGCGATCGGAATAGTTATCATCGCGCCTCTTCTTGATTTCGGGACTGTGCTTTTCGGTGGGTTTGTCAGGAGCATCGGAGGTGGCATCGCATGGGTGTTTTCAACGCAATTGCTGCTCCAGCGCGCCCCGAACGAGATTCGAGGACGCATCTTCGGTGCTGAGTTTGCCTTTTTTACACTCATGGGTGGTGCCAGTTCACTGATCATTGGTGCGCTGTTAGATCGGTTTCAAGTAGAGGCTATCTTACGGGGCATGGCAGTACTAAACCTTATTCCAGCACTGCTGTGGTCGTTGTGGCAGAGACATCACAGCCGAGTAGGAGAAAAATAGCTGCTTACACCCAAGCCAGCAACAACGGCGCAGGCGACTCTTGAGACAGATACATCAAGGTTCTAATTTACGTTATTCGTCCGCAAGGTAAGTTAAAAAACTATTCTTTCCATCGCTGAATCAATTCTGTATCTATGCCGAATTGATCCAAGATTTTGGTGATAATGAAGTTAAGTAGATCGTCCACGTTTTTTGGGAAGTGATAGAACCCCGGCATCGCTGGCAATACGCAAACCCCCATACGTGATAACTTGAGCATATTTTCTAAATGAATAGGACTGAGCGGTGTCTCACGCGGCACGAGAACGAGTCTACGCTTTTCTTTGATGCACACATCCGCGGCACGTTGGATAAGGTTGCGCGACATGCCGTTAGCGATAGAAGCAACGCTCCCCATGCTACACGGCACCACAATCATCCCCTCTGTACGGAAGGAACCGCTGGCAATCGGCGCAGCAATGTCCGATTCATGATGGTAAATAACTCGCGGTGAGGAGATACCAATGAGTGATGCCAACTCGAAATTGTTGAGATCAACTTCAATCTGAAGTTCTTCCGACAAAGCCCGTGCCCCGGAGGCGGAAATCGTCAAATGTACCTCTATGTCCTCATGTTCCGTGAGTACCTCAAGCAGGCGGATACCGTAGATGCCTGCACTCGCGCCTGTTATGCCTACAATCAATCGTTTCAATTATTAAAAACTCCTCAGAGAAAATTATATCCATACCTCAAATTGTGCCGCGCCTATAAAG
>VXXH01000132.1 GCA_009835515.1 Candidatus Poribacteria bacterium | reverse complement strand
GGGTGAATCCACCTAAGAAAGGTTCATCCGAGGATAACGGCTCTCCTCCGAGTTCCGCCAAAAGGTCCTCTTTAAGTTGCTCAACAGTTTGATTCGCCTCGTCAATTAACTCTTTTTGTTTGATTGCATCAGTGGCCAACTCTGGCACCATTGCCAGCAACTGTTGTCGGTCTTCTGGAAGCATTCGTTTAATCAAGGCAGCAACCTGCTCAAGGCTGACCGGTAAAGTGAATATGTTTGTTTGCATGATTTTTTCCTACAACTTAATGGAACTTAGGTTTTCGACGGTCAATCGTCGAACATCTTCCGGTTTCATAACCCTTAATCTGACCGCAACCAGATCGTCTTGATTTGCGAGTTCGATTTGTGTTGTCTGTTCCATTTGTGAATGTCTCCTGTCAATACGTAATGGCAGCGCGGTTGAAAACCGCGCCTACTGGATCTAAACGATCAACGATTAGTATCGAGTAATCGTCTCATGTAAGTTCAGTATCACCCGTCCGACAGAAGTCCAGGCAGCAAGTTCGACAGGTTCAACACCTTCTGTTAGAGGTGCCTCCCCCGCTGCGACTAACGTGCCCGCAGCGTCAAGATTGGCAGTAAACTCGGCTTGGTGCTTCTCATAGAGATTTGTTATAATCTCTAACTCTTTCTGCTGCGGCATCCGGGACAGTGCCGACTGGTACGCCCAGTTGATACGCTCAGCAACCGATTCACCACCCTCTTGAATAATTCGCGTCGCAAAGACGCGTGCTGCTTCAACGTAAGTTGGATCGTTGAGTAAGGTGAGTGCCTGCATCGGTGTATTGGAGGTTGCACGTTCTGCTGTACACTCCTGACGACTCGGCGCGTCAAACGCCATCATACTTGGATGCAAGAAGGTGCGCTGCCAGTGTGTATAGAGACCACGGCGATACTGGCTTTCTCCCTTGTCATGCACGTAGGTACGCTTTGGAAAGTTCAAGTTCGAGTAGTACCCGACTGGTTGGTAAGGTCGGACACTGGGACCACCAACTTTGGGAACAAGGAGTCCGCTCAATAGCAGAGCATTATCGCGGACAGTCTCTGCATTGAGCCGCCAACTTGATTGACGTGCGACTAAGCGATTGTAAGCATCCTTTTCGCGTAACGCCTCCGTCGCTTTCGAGGACTGGCGATAGGTGTTTGAAGTGACGATAAGCTTCACGATATGTTTGACGTTCCAACCGCTCTCCATAAATTCCACGGCGAGCCAGTCGAGGAGTTCAGGATGTACTGGTGCTTCACCTTGTGCGCCGAGGTCATCCAAGACACGGGACAGTCCGGTACCAAAGTAGAGTGCCCACAGACGATTGACAAAAGCACGCGCCGTCAACGGGTTATCCCTTGACACGACCCATCGTGCGAGTTCCAGTCGGGTCGGACGCCGATTTTTGATACCGAGATCGCCAAGGAACGTCGGTATCATCGGTTCAACGATCTCACCGGAATCGTCCATCCAGTTGCCTCTTGGTAGCACGCGCGTTGTGCGGGGTAGTGTGGATTCAGTCGTGAGCGAATAGGGAATCTGCTTTTCAATCTCGGCTTTCTGCTTTCGCAAATCTGCCATCTGATTGCGGATACCGTCAAGTGCCGGTGTGATGCGGCGATGCTCCGCTGCAATCTGTTCGCGCTGGCTTGTCGTTCTGACGGAAGTATCTACCTGAATTGCTGCAATAACCTGTGGCGTATGTGTGTGTTTCACTGCGGATCCACGCGTTGTCGTAATACCGGCGACATCCCAATAAGCAGTACCACCAAATTGTGCAAAAGCCATTCCGTTAAGCACACTTCCGGGTTTTAATCCAACATCCACGGGGTCTACTTCAAGTCTAATCCATTTGCCTGTTTCTGGTAGGGGCCCCATCGGTTTGTGAGCAGGCGTGTCATTGCCAATTCCACCGAAGTCAATTTTATCCTCACCCCAAAAGGCGCGGTGGTCCCAATTGCCGTCGTTCCATTGGAGCATGACCGTTTTTGGCGGTGCTTCCGGGTCAATCCAGATATAGGCAAACAGTTGATCGCCTTCGGCGAGGGTGAACTTCCGATTGGCACCTTGGAAAGCGTGCTGGATGGTTTTTTCATCTGTTGTTGTCTGGCGACGTGATAACAATTTACTGAAAACAGGTGCTTCACTTTTGCCTACAAAGGTCCACGTTCCTTGATTCCTACCGCCGTTTGCTTGTGCGTCGTCCACCCAAGCAAAATCAGTCGGTTCCGTTGACTCAAGAAGCGAACGGATCTCGTTCTCCCACTTCGTCTGCTCTGCTTCCAATCCGGGTGATGATGCCTTGAATATCTGTGCTAATTTCGTTAATTCGTCGTCAATGTCCCGCAGTCCGGACTCCTGTGCAGGTGTGGGTAACATCACAACGGGTTCCCATTTGCTGCCGCCGCCGTATACGCCGGGTCCTTTAACATCAGCGAAAAACGCTGCGAAACTGTAAAAATCTTTTGCTGTGAAGGGATCAAACTTATGGTCGTGACACTGTGCGCAGCCGAGGGTCGCGCCTAACCAGACGGAAGCAGTCGTCCGTACGCGGTCTGCGGCATAGATTGCGAGATACTCCTTCGCTTGTGCGCCCCCCTCTGAGGTCGTCTGATTCAGGCGGTTATACCCGGCGGCAACTTTTTGTGCAGGCGTAGCGTTCGGCAGGAGATCGCCTGCGAGGTTTTCGATCGTGAACTGATCAAACGGCATATTGTCATTAAATGCTTTTATGACGTAGTCTCGATAGGGCCAGATACTCACGTTTTCGTCAGCATGGTAACCACTCGTATCCGCATAGCGCACGAGGTCGAGCCAATACATTGCCAGCTGCTCCCCGTACTGAGGTTTAGACAAAAGCCTGTTGACGAGTGATTCATAGGCATGCGGGGTATCATCTTTTAAGAAATGTTCTACTTCAGCAGGCGCGGGCAGTAGTCCAGTCAGATCAAAGTTCAAACGCCGGATAAGTGTTCGTTTGTCTGCCTCCGCCGATGGCATAAGATCGTCCGCCTCTAATTTACCGAGTATAAACGCGTCAATAGGGTTGCGGATCCACGCTGCGTTTTCGACGGCAGGTGGTTCAACCCGCTTGGGTAAATTGTAGACCCAGTGTTCTTCCCATTCGGCCCCCTCAGCGATCCACTGGATGAGCGTATCAATCTGTTCTTGTGTCGGCTGCCGATTGGAAATCTGCGGCGGCATTCGCTCGTCAATATTCTCGTGTGTTATACGGAGGACAAGTTCGCTGTTTTCCGGTTCACCCGGAACGATGATAGGGTAACCGCTCGGTGCAGAGAACGCCCCCTCCTTGGTGTCCAGCCGTAGATTGGCTTGCCGGACCGCTGAATCGGGACCGTGGCAGGCGAAACATTTATCTGACAAGATCGGCAGAATATCTCGGTCGAACCGAAGTTTCTCAGCATCAGCGGGTTGCGCTGCAATTGTCAGTCCTAACAGAACACCTATAAGCCCGATGCAACCGATGCGAACCCATATTGAAGCGTCTAAACGTAATAACTGTGTCTGTGACATTATGGAATCTTCCTCCATTTCCTCTGTAAGGGCGATGTCCGAGTGCTCACCCGTTGGCAGCACCTATATCAACGTCCATCCT
>VXXH01000061.1 GCA_009835515.1 Candidatus Poribacteria bacterium | reverse complement strand
ATGTAGAGCAAATAGAAGAAAATAGATTTATGTTGGTGTTTCGCAATAAAGACGGAAATGGAGTTCAGTAAATGGCACAACAAAACGCAATAGAACATCTCGAAACATTCGGCTACTGTTTGATTGAAAATGCGATCCCTGCAGCACAAGCGGATGCGATGGCGGAGAAATATTTCCAACTCCATCAAGATCCAGTGAATCGGGACGCTTTTCAGGACCCGAACGCTGAACTATATCAAACCCTTTTCGGTGTGGTCAACCTTGATGAGATGTGTTGGAAGTGCATCGCACATCCACAAGTGCTACAGGTCGTCCGTCATTTTCTCGGCGATAGCGCAAGACTCGGTGAGGCGTGTACAAAGTGGGTCAAACCAAGGGCACCGCAAGGTGGTATACACTCCGATTCGACGCACGACTTACCAGCGCGCCTTCCCGAAACACCGTGGATGATTAATTCCATCTGGATGATAACAGATTTCACCGTTGAAAACGGCGCAACGCTTGTTGTACCGTTCAGTCATCGCGCACGTCGTAGACCTTCGGCATCAGATATTGCAGAGAGTCATCCCGTGTCTGTCTGCGGACGGCGTGGCTCTGTGCTATTATGGCACGGCGGTACATGGCATGGGCAAGGCGCGAACACAACGGACGACCAACATCGTATGGCACTGAATATTGCTTATTATCCGCCTTGGTGGAATTTGATGCGCGAGGGTGGACACCAACCCGTTTTCCCAGAAACCTTTGCGCGGATGCCAGAAGGCCTTCAAGGGCTTGTTCGCCATAAGGTCGCGAAACGGCGTGCGGATATCTATGAATTTTAATCTGACCAAATGCTTATGTTATTGTTGCGATGCAATCTTGAGAATCTTCTTGGTAGCATCTGAAATGTTAAGCTTTGTGAACGCCGCGTCGGACAATGCAACCCAATAGTATGCTTGATGTTCGGTAGGACTGAGTTTGATCTCACCGTCCTCGACCTCAACAATAAAATTGAAATGTCTCGTTTTCTTGCCAGAACTGGATCTATAATCAAAGGATCCGAGGTATTCAAGGACTGATATTACAATAAGTCCCGTCTCTTCCTGTACTTCCCGGGCGAGTGCGGTGAGTAGGTCTTCCCCTGCCTCCACGGTACCACTCGGAATTTCAACAAATCCACCCATAAAGTCAGATAAAACTCGCTCCAAAAGTAGGAATTTGTTATCTTTGTAGATAACCGCGCCTACAACCAGTTTTTGCACGCCGCCTTTTTCAGCGTCAGTCAACAACTGCTGAATGAGAGTGGGGTCAATATTTGACTGCATATCGTGATTCATTTCACCCTTTGCCCTGCTTGAAATACTGCTGTCACTCGGCTAACAGCATCCACATCGTTCGTTGGATCGTCCTCAAAAGCAACAAGATCCGCGATTTTGCCCGGCGCAATGGTCCCAATCTCATCCGCCATTCCGATTGCCTCCGCGGAGATACGGGTCGCTGAGATGAGTGCCTCTGCTGGTGTAAATCCGACTTCAACGAGCAGTTGCAAATCGTAGTCGAGATGACCGAATGCGAGATTGCCAACCCCGGAATCGGTGCCGGGGACAATCCGGTCACGAAGGTCGTAGTCGATCATACGGCGCATCACATCTAAGCGTACTTCTGCCCGTGCCTCAAGTCGTTGCAATTCGGTCATTTCATCAGCGGGAATCGTATCACTATCGCGTTTTTCACGGAGTTCAACGATGCGTGGATAGCCCGTCCATGCTTGGAGGGTCGGACTAATCCAGATACCGGATTCCGCCATCATCTCGGCAATTTTGGGGTCAAATCGGAGTTCACCATCTGGATCAAGAAACTCGGCATGCTCCATCAAATCAATGCCTGCCTCAACCGCACGCACCATCGACTCCTTCGCACGGCAATGCGCCACCGTGAGCCGATGAAAATGATGTGCCTCGTGAACAGCGGCGTGCAACTCGGCGACAGAGTAACTGGCTCGCCCGGGAATCGTTCCCGCAGTACCACCGCCTGATGCCATAATCTTGATATAATCCGCGCCTTCATGAACCAATCGACGGACCGAGCGGCGCATTTCAGCCTCACCGTCTGCTGTCTCGTTGCACATGTGGAAATGTCCGCCTGTGCAAGTGATTGGCCGTCCGCTCACTAAGGCACGGGGGCCGGGAATGTAACCCCGTTCAAGTCCTTCTTTGAGTGTAAATCCGACTTTATTTCTTGCGCCATGTTCGCGGATCGTCGTAATCCCCGCAGCGAGATGACGTTGTAGGTTCATTGCACCGGTCAGCACCATCATCTCATCAGTTTCAGAGAACATCTGAACGTAGTTCCGTCCATCACCTGCAAGACTTAGATGCGTATGCCCATCAATGAGACCCGGCGCGAGGCACACATCGCCGAGGTCGATAATTTGTGTATCAGGCGGCATCTGTTTCGCAATCTCTTCTTGATGTCCGACAGCATCAATCCGTCCGTTAGTCACAATGATTGCCTGATCGGTCTTAGCGGACGTGCTGATTCCATCAACCAGTCGAGCGGCACAAATTTGAACAGTTTGATTTGGCATGGATTCGACTCCTTTAGGTGCTATGCAGATTTCAGACTTTCACAACAAACTCACACCCTTGTTGGAACCATTCCCGAAGGATTGTGTCTTCGTTGCGAGTCCGTTTCGCCTGCGAACCTGTCGCCTTTGAGAGGTTTATTGTTGCCGACACGATGTCATCTCCGAAAAATCCAGCCTCTTTAATAACGTTGCCGTCTGGATGTATAATCTTCGAGTTCCCGTGTGATGAGCCCGGTGAACGGATGTCATCAGGATTCGCAGGCGTATTCGCCATCACGAGATAGATACCGTTTTCTGTCGCACGTGAAATCGGCATGGCGCGATACGCTGAAAGTTTGTATTCCGATAGCAAACCCGCCTCACACGAGCAGAAGATGCAGAGCTGCGCACCCATCGCTGCGGGTAACTTAACCAACTCAGGATAGCGTACATCGTGGCAGATGATAAAACAACAGTCAACACCTGCGAGCTGCACAATAGGCAGTTTGCCACGGTTGTTGGTGCACCATTTCTCACCAGCGAGGAAGGTCTTACCGTAACGGTATTTCAGACTCCCTTGCTGGTCAAAAATCGCTAAGTCGTTGTGCCAATTCTCGCCATCGTGGTGCGCGGAACCGACGACAACAGCCATCGCGTGCCGACGCGCAGCCTCGGCAATTTTTGCCTCAGCCTCTTTAAAAATCTGTGGAGAAACTCGTTCCCAATAATCTGTCCGACAACAGTAGCCGAACAGACACCCTTCTGGGAACACCGCAATCTGGATCTCCATCTCCGCACACGTCTCAATCTGCTGGAGTACTTTCGCGGTACTTACAGAAACATCTTCGCTTGTGAGCAATTGACATGCCGCGACTTTAATTTCGTTTTCAGCCATCTGAACGTCCCCCTTTGCGTTTTTGGCATTGTATCACATCTGCTCATTTGATTCAAGGGACGATAAAACCTTCCTGAAGTAGATTTTATTCTAAAAAATTAATATTTTTTTGGATTTTGCACGTTTTTTGCGGAAAAAAGTGTCTTTAATATGTAGTTCGGCGATGAACACCGACCTATGT
>VXXH01000372.1 GCA_009835515.1 Candidatus Poribacteria bacterium | reverse complement strand
GTATTGCTGACAAACACAATTCTATAACCGACGCTATTTTGGCGAGGATAGAAAAAATAAAAACTTCAGAAACTGAATACCGGAGTTGGAAAGCCGAGTATATTAAATCTAGGCAGGCTCAACGTAAAGAACTTGCCGAACTTAGAGAATTGTATAATCGACTTGAAAGACGCTCGGAAAACTACGAAGGTGTTTCTGATGAAGAAAGTTTATCATCGCCTGAAGAAAGCACTGAGGATACTCAGAATAATTTATCTGCGGTCACTGAAGAGAGCACTTCTGATGATACAAAAAATCTTGATATACCAGTAGGTGAGACAGATGGCACTTTGCCAAATGAAACTTGGGTTCAAGATGATTTTAATCAGATATTATCATTGCATGTTTTAGACTGGACAGCCGATATAGATGAGCAATACTTTGATGTTGTTATCTCCTCTTACCTGAGCGATAGTGAGTATAACGAGTTGTTTTCCACAGATGAGTCAAAACAACAACTTGAACTAAGACGTAAGCAGATGCAAGATGAACTTGCACAGCGTTCTGAGAAAATACTATCTAATAGTGAGGGAAACAGAGAGGAAAAGTTATCTATTCTTCGCAAAACTTTATCTAAAA
Organism: Candidatus Poribacteria bacterium; assembly: GCA_009835515.1. Lineage (GTDB taxonomy): Bacteria > Poribacteria > WGA-4E > WGA-4E > WGA-3G > WGA-3G. The sequence continues at coordinate 3,007 of VXXH01000372.1, read as the reverse complement.
CTTGGGGCGAAGATACAGCAGAGAAAGTTTTAGAACGACTTAGATAACAAATATAGTCGGAGAGATATCTGCCTGTTCACAGAACAACCCTGAAAGCTCAAAAGGAGCCACTTATGTCTCGCTATAAAGCATATATCCTTTTATTTTTACTTCCCTTGTTGATTGGCATCGCCTTCGTGAACCTTGCCAGCGCAGATCCTGAAATAGACGCACTGCTTGACGAAATTGATGCTTTAGAAAGTGAACTGGATAGTCTCGTTGAATCCAAAGCCCAAACCGAGACGGAGAAAGACGCGGCAACAGTCATCCTCAACTCTCTATCGGACAGCATTGACAACGTTAATATGGATATTGTTGATGCTTATAATGCCTATATGGCAGCCGCGAACGATGAGGAACGGGCGCACATTGGGCAAGTGTCCTCGCTGATTTGGAAACCTCTCGGCAGAGCCTGGGCGGTGAATATAACTCGGTAACGTATACAATCCAGATGCTTGATTCTGATATTGAGAGACTCAACGGGGACATCACGTCAGTTGAGAACAACCTTCAAGAAGCATACGCACAACTTGAGGAATTACTGAACTAACGTGAGTTTGAAAAAAGTTTATGTTTTAGAAGCATAGGTAAATCGTTGCTTTTCTGAAGTTCAAAGAAGTTCAGCGAGGGTTTTTCTCCAAAAGCTGATAAGCAATCGAAGCAGAGACGACATTGACTTGAAAGTTAGCGTAGCTTCTGTGCCGAGTGTGCTCTAATTGTGTTTGCGGCTTCAATATTTTGATCACCGATTCAATAAGCATCCTTTTTTTCGCAACACTTCATCGGAAACCACCGATAAGTCCAACGGATCCATGTTCTTGCGAACTTTGTAGACAAGGTTCACACTTCAAGCGTTTTCTGAAACCCAACCACCCCGTCTGTCATTTCCTTTTGTCAAAGTCTATCAACTTAAAGGTCCTGAAACATATCAAAACTCCCTTCTCCGCGGTCTCTGTTGCGGTGATACCCGTAGATAAACTCGCATCGCTGAATATTTCCTTGACATTCAATCTTGTGTCCATATAATAGCCATATAACACCACATTACCAACTCGGATTTTGGGGAGATAAAATATGGCGAAAATACGGATGGCACAATACGGAACAAAGCACGGACACGCACGCGGAAAGATGCAGGCGATGCTCGTTAATCCCGATGTTGAAGTCGCAGGTGTGTTTGAACCTGACGCAAAGCAACGCGAGAAACTTCAGAATGGCGGAACATTTGCCGATGTCCACTGGTATGCAGATGTTGAGGAGATGCTCAGCGATGATACCATCGTCGCGGTTGCTTCGGAGGGCAATAACGCCGAAAATTTAGATCAGACCGAGCAGATTGTAAACGCTGGAAAACACGTCTGGTACGACCAACCCGCCGGTGAAAACTGGGAACAGTGGCAACGCGTCATTAATACCGTCCAAGAAAAATCTCTACACGTACAGATGGGCTATATGCTACGGTATCATTCCACCTTCAGGCAGGTTGCCGAATGGGTACACGCCGGCTTTTTAGGTGATGTTTTCTCCGTTCGTGCACACATGTCAACCAATATCTCTCGCGAGGGTTGAGAGAGACGCACTTCAGGCGCGACTTGATGCCCTCGTCATCGAATGGGGGCTTTACTTCGTATTGACCAGCTACAGATCAAAACCCGTTATAGTTTTGGCAAACCCCCGCATAGGGGCACTGGCAAAATTATAAACTTAGGCGAGTTCCCGATGGAAATAGAGGACCCACAGCTCTATTCACAAGGGACACACTTCATGAAACACTTTTTGTATATCTTACTCAGCTTGAATTTCTGGGTTATATTTTTCCTACCCCACACGACCGATGCCCAACTCACCGGTGAAGTTATCTTTAGACACTCTGAATTTTCTAACGAACTCTGGATGATCAACCTGGAAGCCCCGCGCACCCCGCGTAGGATTTTAAAACACATCAATTCTATTTACGGACTATCTGTACAAAAAAATGGGAACTTCCTCGTCTTCCTTGCTGACGGGATCGGTCATACAACAGGCGTTTATCTTCTTGATAGAATGCAGCGGCGGCCAGAAGCACGTAACCTCACACATCATCATTTTGAAGAAGTTTTAGATGTATCCATCTCCGTGCAAGGTGATGTTGCCCTCACAAACATGTTGAGTGACCCGCCGGAGGACCGCGGGCTCTTTCTCATTGAAAAAAAAGAACTTAAACATTGGCAACCAGAAGTCAAACCATTAAAACGAGGCGAAGTTTTTTCCGTCGATTGGTCACCAGACGGCACTCAGATTGCCTACGAAAACAACAGCGGTATATTTCTGTTCAATCTGTTGACTCGAAAGACGGTACGCCTTCGTTCCCGTAGAGGTGAATATTTCCCTACTTTTTCACCCAATGGGAAATACCTCGCTTTCGTTCGCAAAAAGCCAAGCATGGCTAATCAAATAAGTGTCATCTCTCTTGTGACCCTGCAGACCATGAAAACTATAGTACCAGAAGACCACACACATATCATCGGCTTCAACTGGTCCCCAGACGGACAGTACATCATTTACACAACCCCGGGCGGGGGAAAGCTGAAAAAATTATATCACAATTGGGCAGTACCGCTCTCCGGCGGTGCCCATCAAAAACTTTTGGACATCTCTAAGAAGGGGGTGTTCATTTTTGATTGGACCAGCGCGGTATATGCCGTTGACCCTACCCACAAGTTGACCATACTGTGGGGACAACTCAAACAGCAGAACGAAAACCGTTAGAACACTAATCAGTCTTTCCTTGTTTTCACCCCAGTGATTTCTTTTATCACTTGTTGACATGATCTCTCCATCATTTGGGTTATAATTCCCTTTTAACCTTCACGACAAAGAAGCCCACTGATGTCTTGAAACACATCGGTGGGCTTCTTGCTTTCCATTGAGTAACACAAGAGAATAGCACGAAAGTAAAGAAGCTGTGTAAATTTTTTCTATAGTCTTT
>VXXH01000032.1 GCA_009835515.1 Candidatus Poribacteria bacterium | reverse complement strand
TGTTAGGGGAACCCGTGACATTAACCTTGAAACCGGCACCCGCGGATTCCGGTATCGTCTTTCGGCGTGTAGATATGGTAGACACGCCAGAAGTGAAGGTATGTCAGGAAAACTGGGCAGACATTTTGCCACGATGCACCAGCTTACGCAAGGGCGATACAACAGTTAGTAGTGTCGAACACATTCTTTCTGCTTTAGGAGGGCTCGGTGTTGACAACGCGATAGTGGAACTGGATGCCCCGGAACCGCCGGGTCTTGATGGGAGTGCGGTGCCCTATGTCGAAAATATTCAGACGGTAGGGCTTACCTCGCAAGACGCCCCCCGAAATTTTATTCAGGTCGCAGAACCGTTTTCACTTTCCTCAGGAGACAGACAACTCGTTTTATTGCCTGCTGATGCGTTAGAGGTGACATTCGTTTACGCCCACCCACAAACGACCCCGCAAATAGCGACATTCAAAATAACGCCAGAATTGTATGCCCGTGATATAGCACCCGCGCGAAGCTTCTGTTTTGAGGATGAAATCGAAGCACTGCAGGCACTCGGCATCGGGAAAGGCGCGAGTTATGATAATGTCCTTGTTATTAACGCAGCAGGTGAACCGAGTACGCCGCTCCGTTTTGACGATGAGTTTGTCCGACATAAAATCTTAGATCTAATTGGTGATCTTTATCTCGCTGGACACCTCCCAAAGGCACATGTTATCGCGATGCGGACTGGACATACATTCCATGCTGAATTCGTGAAAGCCCTCGCTGAGGCGGGACACCTTCAACAGCCACCCGTTCAAGAACCTATTGAGGTAATGGAAATCTATGAAGTGTTACCGCACCGGCATCCGATGTGTATGGTTGATAGAGTCATTGAATATGAGAGTAAAAAACGGGCAGTTGGCATTAAGAACGTGACCTACAACGAGCCGATTTTTGAGGGACATTTCCCGACGCAGCCTGTGATGCCCGGTGTGCTACAGATTGAAGCACTGGCACAACTCGCAGCATGGCTCGTACTTCGAGACATCGGTAAAGAGGGTGAACTCGGTTACTTTCGTTCGATCAGTAAGGCGACATTCCGGCGTGCTGTTATCCCTGGCGATCAACTTCGACTGGAAATAGAAGTTGCACAATTGCGGAGTAGGCTTGCACGCATTGAAGGTCGTGTTTATGTAGGAGACGAACTTGCCACTGAGGCTGAATTATCAATCGTACTGGCATCTGTCTGAGTTGCGATCCTTCAATATTAACTGGCAAGATTTTCAGGATTAGAGAGGAACATCTATGCTAGAAACTAATATTCATCCTACGGCTATTATCTCTCCAACAGCGACATTGGAAGAGGGAGTTAAGGTTGGCCCCTATAGCCTTATCAGTGAAGACGTTCATATTGGACGTGGCACCGTGATAGGTCCGCATGTTCAGATTGAGAAATGGACAACGATTGGTGAAGAATGCGAGATTTTCTTCGGTGCTACCATCGGTAACCAATCTAAAGACTTGAAATACGATGGTTGGCGGAGTTATGTGAAAATCGGTAATCGCAATATTTTACGCGAGTACGTCTCTATCTCCAGGTCAACATTTGAAGAGGGTTCAACTATCGTTGGTGACAACAACCTGCTGATGAATTGGGTTAATCTCGCACATGACACCATCGTCGGCAATAGAACGATCATGGCAAATTTTGTCTCGCTTGCAGGGCATGTTGTGATTGAAGATGATGTTCGATTGGGTGCCCACGCCGCACTGCACCAATATGTACGTGTCGGCAAGATGGCAATGGCAGGCGGGTTCTCAAAGATTGTACAGGATATCCCACCGTTCATGCTGTCTGCCGGTCAACCGGCACGTGTGCGGAGTCTCAACCGTATTGGTATCCGAACATCACGGATTAACCCGTTGTCCCAGTTGACCCCTGAAACGCTTGCAGCGTTAAAGAAAGCATTCCGCATCTTGTTCCGCTCCGGTCTACCGCTGAAACATGCGGTCGCCAGAGTCAAAGCAGAACTCGAAGCGACTCCAGAAGTTGAATACCTGCTTGAATTTATTGAAACCTCCAAACGTGGCATCGGATTTAGCCAACCTAATCGCATCCTGAATGGTTAAGTATTGGGTTTCTACTTCGATCTTTCCGTTGTCAAGATCGGGTTTCTGATGAAAACATCGGAAACGTAAGCCCGTAATGAAGCAGATCGCTTATGGGGTTTTTGCTTGGGGTGTTTTTGCTGGGGTATTTCTGCGTATTGATAGTGGTCTTTGATAGGGTGTTTCTGCGTATTTCTGCGTATTGCTTGGGTATTTCTGCGGATTTCTTCAAGTACGCCGCAAGATGGAGAGGTGTTTTTGCTTGGGGTTTCTTCAACCTTACACAGAAGCGTGTCAAACCCTTAAATAACATGACTTAACCGCAAGGTAATACAAAAATATGGAAAAATTGGGGATTATTGCAGGCGCAGGTGAGCTGCCGGTGCTATTGGCTCGTGCCGCTGTCGTCCATGATTGGAAGCCTGTTATCATCCAAATTACAAAATCTGATGCGCAACGCTTTGCCGGAATTACGTCCGAAATTCACACTTATGGTGTCGGACAGATTCAAAAGATTGCCCGAACACTTCTCAACGCAGGTGTAAAAGAGGTCGTGATTATCGGTAAGGTCGAAAAAAATATCCTGCTTCGCCCATTTCAAATCGATACGACTACAATCAAAATTTTAGTTCAGAACCGACGTGAAAAACCCGCCGCAATTGTCAACGCAGCCCTCAACTACCTTGAATCCGTTGGACTCACGATTCTCCCTCAAGACCGGTATCTCCACGATCTTCTCCCACAACCGGGTGTTTTAACAACACGACAACCTACCGCAAGCCAACAGGCAGATATTGAACTCGGTATCACCACAGCACGCCAAATCGCGAATATGGATATTGGGCAAACTGTTGTCGTTAAAAATCAGATCGTACTTGCTATTGAAGCGATTGAAGGGACAGATGCTACTATTAAAAGGGGCGGCAATTTGGGAAGCAAGGGCGTGGTCGTCGCGAAAGCCTCTGCCGAGAATCACGATTTTCGCATCGATGTCCCGACAGTTGGCATGCAAACATTAGCGATGTTGCATCAAGTTAAAGCGGGTGTACTTGCTGTAGAAGCACGACGGACTTTCGTTATGGATACCAAAACACTTGTTCAGCAAGCAGACCGATGGAAGATTGCAATCGTCGCTGTCGATTAATTTTTTACCTGTAGCGTTTCTGCTCCGTTTTGTCCCCTTTTCCAGTATCAGGTGGGCCCCTTGTCCAAAACGGGTTTCTGCATTCTAATACAATTTTATTTTCCGGCAGTCTTCGCTGCAAGTTAGGAATTAAAAAAGAGGCGGAGGCAATACAATAGCAGCCTCCGCCCTTCCAAAGGTGCAATTCAAACTACACTGCGTCTATTGCAGTTGCTACCTGCTCGGTTGTTGGAAACTGTCCAGTTTCTAACTTCGAGTAGAGCAGCGTGCCGTTTAATGAGACTTCAAAAGCCCCACCACTGCCTGGAATCAGATCAACTGTCTTAACTTCTGCACCATACTTTTCTTTTAAGGCATTTGCCAAACTGGCTGCCCGTGGTTTGTAGTTTCAAGAGGTGCAGTATTC
>VXXH01000705.1 GCA_009835515.1 Candidatus Poribacteria bacterium | reverse complement strand
ATTATATTCACATAGCTAAAGCAAATATTAAAACGAAATGCCCCTGATAAATCCTTAGAACCATTCAGATACCGTCTATAGGTTGTTAGTTTTGGATATACTATAGATTTTCATCTTAATCTCACCCCATCGGACAGCCAACTTTCCTTGAGGCTCTATATCCCGCGCAATTTTTAAGGTCTTTTCCAATCCTTTTTCTGCAGCAGTTTTCACATCTTCCGGTTCAACAGCCGCATTGCCGATGTAGACTTCGTCGATTAACCCCTTAAACGGCGGACGACTGATAATCGCAGGCACTTGTGGCGTTCCTGGATCAATATCTAACGGCACTTCTGTGTCAAGGTCGCCATCAACATAGGCGCGCCGGACTTTCTTATCGTAGGTGAAAGCCACGTGATGCCACGTTCCATCGACAATCAACGCTTTACTGTTAAAGTTTCCCCGATCTCGCAAAACTGGCGTACCGAAAGCACAATGGAGCCGTCCATTATCCCTATGAACGAACATCGCATAGTTCCGATCAGGCCAGGCATCTTTACCGACAATCATCCGCCAACCGGTGGCGAGATCCTCAACGTTAACCCACGCCATCAGCGTAAATGTCGGAGTCGTGAACACATCATCGTGCGGAATCTCGATCTTATCTCCCGCACCGCTGAAGGAAAGTGCCTTTCCAAATTTACCGTCAACGACTTTAGGCTTCCCAAAAACTTGTCCATCGTGTCCGTTACCTGAAGCGTCCTTAACCGTTTTGTCTATGTCTTCATCAAAGAGCCAGATCCCCAAGATCGTCTCTTCATCAATCTTTGCGTCGCCAGAGATAGCAATGCCTAAACAAAAAAAGACAATTGAAAGTCGAGTAAAAGTCTTCATGGTTTTCTCCTCTATTGATAAAGATATGGCGCGCTTATGAAGCGCGCCTGCTGAGGGAAATTGGTGCTTTTACTAAGCGGATAAGAAATTCCGAATCACGTAATCCAGAATCCCACCGTGTTTGTAGTATTCTACCTCCACCGGTGAATCAATTCTGACTAACAATTCCGTCGTCTGTGTCTCACCATTTGCATGGACGATCTTCATTGTCGCCATCTGTCCCGGCTGAAGGTCGTCGGCGAATCCTGTGATACTGATAACTTCACTACCATCGAGGTTAAGCGTCTGCGCGTTCTCACCGGCTTTGAACTGCAACGGTATGATACCCATACCGATGAGATTGCTGCGGTGGATGCGCTCGTAACTCTCCACAACAACCGCCTTGACTCCCAAAAGTTTGGGACCCTTCGCCGCCCAGTCGCGAGAACTGCCCATGCCGTAGTCCTGTCCGGCGAAGAGAACAGTTGGGATACTGTTTTCTTGGTAGTGGAGTGCCGCCTCGTAGATAGTCGTCTGCACCTCTTCTGGATACTGAACTGTAACGCCACCTTCTATATCCGGTGTCATCAGGTTACGCACACGACGGTTGGCAAATGTCCCGCGGCTCATCACGCGGTCGTTACCGCGTCTGGAACCGTAGGTATTGAAATCTCGCGCCTCAACACCGCGCTCTTGGAGATATTCTCCTGTCGGACTCGCTGCCGAGATCGCACCTGCTGGCGAGATATGGTCGGTAGTGACAGAATCTCCGAAGATACCGAGGATCCTTGCGTTCACAACATCCGAGATAGGTGCAGGCTCTCGCGCAAAACTTTCAAAGAAGGGTGGATGCTGGACATAAGTGCTTCGCTCATTCCACGGATAGAGAACGCCTGTCGCACCCGCGAGTTCTTCCCATTCCGGTGCTTGGTTGCCGATTGATTCGTACATCTCTTTGAATGTGCGGCGATCAACCGCTGCACCAATCATTTCAGCGATCTCTTGACGGGTGGGCCAAATGTCCCGTAGATAGACGGCTTCGTCAGCGTCGTTATGTCCAAGCGGTTCTGTAGCGAGGTCAATGTCGATTCGACCTGCGATGCCATAGGCGACAACAAGCGGCGGAGACATCAGGAAGTTGGCTTTTATCTCTGGATGCACACGCGCTTCAAAGTTTCGGTTGCCACTCAAAACACTGGCAGTGACGAGATTCCCTTCATCTATCGCCTCTTGAACCACATCGTTGAGGGGGCCGCTGTTACCGATGCAGGTTGTACATCCGTAGCCTACGACGTTATAACCGAGTGCTTCAAGATAGGGCAACAGCCCTGTATTTTGTAGGTATTCCGTTACGACGCGGGAACCGGGGGCTAAGCTCGTCTTGACGTAATCACGGACACGCAGCCCTTTTTCAACGGCTTTCTTGGCAAGCAATCCGGCACCAATCATCACAGAAGGGTTACTTGTGTTCGTGCAACTTGTAATTGCCGAAATAACAACAGAGCCGTGGGTGATACCGTCACTACCGCTTGTATCGCCTGTCACGCCAAACCCATCATCCGCCACGGGACGTGTGAGGAGTTCATTGAAAGTCTGTTTGACATCTGATAAGGCGATACGGTCCTGGGGTCGCTTCGGTCCCGCGATACTCGGTTCAATCTCACCGAGATCAATTTCGAGTACATCAGAATACGCAACTTCTCCAAGACGCGGGATACCAAATATCCCTTGCGCTTTAAGATACGCCTCTACCGTGTCAACGTGTGTTTCATCCCGTCCTGTGAGACGCAGGTATCGCATCGTCTCGGCATCAGGTGGGAAGAATCCGATCGTCGCGCCGTATTCAGGACACATATTGGAGATCGTCGCACGGTCAGGTAGCGAGAGTGCTTCTACGCCTTCGCCAAAGAACTCAACGAATTTGCCGACAACTGCAGCGGCTCTCAGGCGTTGCGTCACAGTCAACACGAGATCTGTTGCGGTAACACCCTCTTGCAGTTCGCCTTTGAGGTGAACACCGAGTACTTCTGGTGTCAAGATATAAACAGGTTGACCTAACATCGCCGCTTCTGCTTCAATACCGCCGACACCCCACCCGACGATACCCAAGCCGTTAATCATTGTGGTATGTGAATCCGTACCGACGACAGTATCCGGATAGGCGAGCGAATCTTCTGTCATGACCACTTTCGCGAGATATTCCAAATTCACTTGATGGACAATGCCGATAGAGGGCGGAATGATATTAAACTTCTCAAACGCCTGCTGTCCCCATTTCAGGAATTCATAACGTTCCTTATTCCGTTCAAATTCCCGTTGCGTATTGAATTGAAATGCGTTCTCCGAACCATACGCATCAACTTGGATAGAGTGGTCAATGACTAAATCAACAGGGACGAGCGGTTCTATCATGCTTGCATCGCCACCAAGTTCCGCAACAGCGGAACGCATCGCCGCAATATCAACGACAAGCGGTACACCCGTAAAGTCTTGTGCGACCACGCGCGCCGGTTTGAACGGTATCTCCGAGGCTTTCGGTGAACGCGCATCCCAACTCGCCAAATTCACAATGTCTTCTTCTGTAATTTGGTGTCCGTCGTAATTGCGTAGTAGCGATTCAAGTAAGATGCGGAGGCTGACAGGCAAAGTCTCAATCGATCCGATGTCTGCTTCCGCTAAGGCAGGAAGCGAATAATAGTTACACGTAAGCCCTTCGCTTTCAAGAACTCGGTGTGTATTAAACAAATTATGAGCAGGGTCGGGCATCTGCTATCTCCTTTAG
>VXXH01000312.1 GCA_009835515.1 Candidatus Poribacteria bacterium | reverse complement strand
GAACCTGTACCGGTCACCGGTATACGTGTGATGACCTTAGAGGCTGTGAATTCAGGCAAAGCAGATTTGTTCTCAGCACCTTGGAAGTATCATCCAGGTGATAACCCAGAATGGGCAAGCCCAACTTTTGACGATACCGCGTGGAAATCCACGAGTACACTGCTATCTCGAAAGAAACTCTCCGAAAAGGAGTGGGAGGGTATCGGTTGGTTCAGACTTCATCTGGCTCTTCCTGATGAGCAGCTCTGGAATTTGCCGTTGGCACTCCATGTGACGTATCAAATGGGTGCGTCTGAAATCTATCTTGACGGGGAGTTGATTTATGAATTCGGGACAGTGGGAACACGGGAGGCAGAAGAAAAACCATATTGGGAGCGAGATCCACAGGTAATTTTGTTTTCAGGCAAAACTGACCATCTCATCGCGGTTCGGCATTCTAATTTCTCTTCTGATCCGTCGATGCCTGTGCTCGGTTTTGGTCTTAAACTGACACGGTTAAATTCAAACATTAAATCGCGTGTGGCTGTTGTTCACGAAAGCACCACTTTTCAGATGGTGTGGACGGCGATTTCGGTTTTCATGATGCTGCAGCACCTGTTACTGTTTATCTTTTATCCGCGAGCACGAGAAAACCTCTATTTTGCGATCTCGACAGGAAGTATTGGGGCTTTTGTTTTTCTTTTTTTCCAACTTGGCCTTTTAACAAATCCAACACAAATTCTGTTTCTACTTCAGTTACTTGCGTGTGTTTATGTACTGATACTTTTGGCGGGAATGCTATTTCTCTACACGCTCTTTTATCCGAAGTTGCCCAAACTGTCTTGGTTCTTTCTTATCGGTTGGGTTATAACTATTTGTTTGATCTTCTTTCGTTTTGATACTGTCCCAACGCTCCGGGCAACTACAGTAAGTATTGAAGTGGCTAATGTCCCAATTCAATTAGAGATAACACTCGCTGGGTTTCTACTCCTACAACTGTTAACCGTCCTCACGTTTTTAGAGGTGGCGCGTGTGATTATCGTCGCCATCTTCAAGAAGAAAGATGGCGCGTGGATTTTTGGGCTTGGCTCGCTCATGCCTATTATCCTGCCGTTCATGTTCGATTTTTTCGTCTCTTATACAAAATATGATGGAAACATAAGCTGGCAATTTAGTACGCTCGCTATCACCCTCGCGCCACTTTTCTCAATGTCGGTGTATCTTGCTCGCAATTTCTCTCGAACGAGACGGAAACTTGAGACGGAGGCACTTGAGCGTCAGCTTTTGGAGGTTGAGAACACCCGCAAAACGGAGGAGTTGGAGGAGGCGCGTGAACTCCAGCTGTCAATGCTGCCGCAAGCTCCACCGCAATTGACTAACCTTGATGTCGCCTTTGAGATGCGCCCTGCGACAGAGGTTGGCGGCGACTATTATGACTACAATCTTACGGAGAAGGATCAGCTCACGATTGCAGTTGGAGATGCTACAGGACACGGCATGAACGCCGGACTTGTCGTTTCTGCTGTTAAGAGTCTTTTCAAGACATCGCCACCGGAGGCAGGGAACTTGGAGACGCTTGAACGAATCTCACAGGGTGTTAAGAGCATGAACCTGAAACGGTTGTACATGGCAATGACGCTCACAACACTCAACGGCAACAAACTGACGCTGGCAGGAGCAGGTATGCCACCAGCACTCATCTATCGAGCAGAAGAAAACCTTGTTGAGGAGATACTTCTTGAAGGGATGCCATTAGGAGGCTTCATCGGAGCTGAGCGAGAAGAAGCATCATTCGATCTCCAGAGCGGTGATACGGTTTTGCTTATGAGTGATGGGCTACCAGAGATGTTGAACCCTGAAAACGAGATGTTAGACTATCCAAAAACGAAGGAACTGTTTGAAGAGGTAGCAGATCAATCCCCGGAAGCGATTATTGATCATCTTTTCAAAGCAAGCACGGCGTGGGCGGACGGGGAACCGCAGGCGGATGATATAACGCTTGTTGTCATTAAGGTGAAGTAACTTACTTTTCGTCCAAACGCGCAATCAAGTGCGCTATTATTTTCAAAGGAGCTCTCATTATGACTGCGACGATAACACCGTCTCTCACCGAACGGCAAATCGCAGACTACCATGAAGACGGTTATATAATCGTGCGTAATGTTTTATCCGCGAAAGAAGCGGATGAACTGCGGCGCGTCGTTCAACAAGAGGTGAAACGCGACGCTTATCCGTCAACCCTTAAGTATCCGCAACCGGCGAAATACACCGTCAGCGGCAATCGACTCGCTGAACCCGGACTCACTGCGATTGCTGAACATCCGACGGTTGTTGGGGCTGTGGAATCTGTGCTTGGGCAACCCGCGCATCTCACTGCTTACGTCGCTTATCTACGAACACCCGGTGATAAAGGGGCTGGTGCACATTGCGACTACAAACGCTGGCGACCTGTCGGTTCATCAATGAACTGGGTGTTTGCGATTATTCCACTGACCGATTTCGATGCGGCGTATGGTCCTTTTCTTGTGTCTCCCAAATCGCATAAACTGACGCAGGTGATTGACAAAGATGCACATATCTTGGACCTCAACCGTCCCGATGCCGAACAGTTGGCACCCTTCATCGATCCCGAACTCAAAGCAGGCGACTTGCTGGTTGTCAATGAGCATGTCTGGCACAAAGCACCCGCAGGAACCACGACTGAAGACCGATGCGGTATTTTCAATAAGTATTGTGCGGTAAACGCCCCTCCCGCAGCCGGATATTATCCATACAACCCCGCCGCTCTGGAGGCATTAAGCGACGATGGCAAACGCCTCATACCGGTCTGTTTTGACAAACCGATTACGACGACACGGCTCCTCATTGAGGAAACATCAACACAAGAATCAAAATTTTTACTGCATCGTAACGGGGAGTGGAAATTGCCGGGTGGTGAAGGTTGGGAAGAGGAGAAACTCGTCGGTTGGGATGTCGGCGCGCGCGTCAGTTCACTGCAAGAGATCACCAAAACGGAGCTCGGTTTAGATGTGCCGTGGATGTCTTATATTGAGGATGTTGAAGCAGAAGACGGTATTTGCCGTATCTACGGTTTTTCCGATGACGACCTTGACCTTGATGGCTTAGCAAAAGATGGCTATGACTGGTTTACGAAATCCGAGATGCAACAACGTCTCGGTGAAAGCGACGCTATCTATCGTGTTGTTGATACGTGGCATCAGGCGGATATTATTCGTGGCAAAGGCAAGGCGTGCCATCAAAGCCGAACCCAATTTGATTTTTAAACTATGGGGTTTCTGCTCGGTTTTTCTCCGTTGTCGAAAAACCGGTTTTTGCTTAGACGTGCGATGAATTGCCCTACTACAAACGGTCAGGTTCGTAGTTGGGCGATTCATCGCACGTTCCGACATTACCGAATTAATAAATTAATCTTCATTCAACCGCGCCTACTCTCCCATCTCAAGCCGTTTTTTCTGTTCCTCCAGCATCTGCTTTTGACGCTTAACACGTTCTGGCACTAAACGTTCCCGCGGTGCTGTCGGCTTGAAATCCAAACGGTCTTTCCCCAATCCATCTAATACCGCTAATTCGACCGGCGAGAAATCGTCCGGGTTCTCACGATTGAAATCCATCGGTTCCGCGAGACCGACGGGTGGGTTC
>VXXH01000878.1 GCA_009835515.1 Candidatus Poribacteria bacterium | reverse complement strand
ACGCTGTTGAGGCACTTCCGCCATTGCCAATCACAAAAATTTGTTTTTCGGCGTGGTATGCGTCCATAATAACATCTATGGAACGTTGGACATCTTCCAAGGAAAGTCGTTCCAAAACACCTTGGAGATGCGAAATGTAGTTCTGAATTCTCTCCATGTTGATTTCTTAGTTTCCTTTCTTTAATGTGAGTTTGATAAAAAATCTTGAGTCTCGTAGGTTGGGTTGAACGGAGATCTATTAAAAATCGTATAGAGCAGATGACTTTTGAGTTCATCAAGAAACCTGAAATCACCGAGATACGAGAGAAACCCAACGCATTCGCACACCCTCAGCGTTTGGGGTGTTGGGTTTCGCTATGGTTATTTCCATGAACGTATCATTAAAAATCAGGATTTTTCTGATAGACTGGAGATTTTTGGTCATTCACCACTCTACCCAACCTACGGAACCACTTCAATTTTTATTATCTAATTCATGTTTCTTTATAGACAGTTGTAATTTTCAGACGACCAATGCGATAGCGGCGAGGTCGCCTAATGCGTCCCCTAACTGTGCTGGCGCAATTTTAACAGCTTCTGCGGGACGTGCCATAGCAAATTCGGATACCGTCTTCCGAATCGGATTGAGTAAGAGGTCACCCGCAGCGATTGCAATCGTTCCTAATAAAACGATGTCAGGATTCAAAATGTTTACCAAATTCGCGATACCCCATCCCATGTAATATGCGGTTTCATCAACGAGTTGTAAAGCCAGAACATCACCCATCCGCGCTGCTTGGAGTACATGCTCAGACTTAACATTTTCGATACTGTTGTTGGCAAGGTTTAAGAGGGTTGTCGCTGATGCTTTTCCATCTACAACTTGTGCCTGTATCGTACCTTGGGCGCGGCGTGCGATTGCGGGACCCGAACAGAGTGCTTCAAGACATCCACGTTTACCACACCCACAAAGTGGTCCGTCGGGTAGTAATATCTGATGTCCAACCTCGCCTGCACTATCGTTGGCACCGTGATAAATCTGTCCATCAATAACAATACCGCCGCCGATTCCGGTACTCATCGTTATATAGAGTACGGCATTGTAACCGCGCCCACCACCGAACCTGAATTCTGCAAGTGCACTTGCATTTGCATCGTTTTCGATCGTCACTGGCATGTGGAATTCGGATTCAAGCTGCGCTTTAAGGGGCAGCGCATCCCATCCGGGCAAATTCGGTGGTGAATAGACAACCCCGGTTTTCGTATCCAAAGGACCGCCACAACTCACACCTATTGCTGAAACCGATTCCTGCGTCAAACCCGCCAAGTCAACGGTTTCACGCACCATATCAAATAGTAATTGAAGGGCGTATTCCGGTCCCTTTTCTGCGAGCGTCGGTTTCCGGACTTTGCTAAGGACGTGCCCGGTGCTATCCGCGACAACAGTGGCAAGTTTAGTGCCGCCGATGTCAATTCCGACAACGTGTGTTTCCATCGGTTTCTCTTTCCGATCCAATGTATTTCAAACTGAGTTTACAACGCATAATTCAGGTCGCGAAGTGCGGGATAAATCTGTGCGTATGCTTTCAACTTTTCATCGTACTGTTGCGCGAGTGCCTCGCGCGGATAGTATACATCACGGGGTGTGACTAACTGATCGACGGCTGTTTCAATGGAATCGTACTTGCCTATCGCTGTGCCTGAGAGGATAGCAGTGCCGAGACAGACTCCCTCTGATATATCCAGAGCGATGACCTTTTTGCCAAACATATCCGCTTTGAGTTGCAGCCACCTCTCAGATTTCGCACCGCCACCGATAGCACGCACCTCATTTATGACAACGCCTGCCTCTTGCAACATAGCAAGATTTTGTTTAATCTCGTAACTGATGCCTTCCAATACCGCTTTGACGAGTTCACCTTTGGTTGTCGAAAGTGTTAATCCGACAATCGCGCCTTTCGATTCTAAGTCAAGATAGGGTGTCCCTGACCCGGTAAAGTGCGGGAGTACCATCGCTGTACCCGGGGAATCGGGAATATCTTCCAACAGTATGTCATAGACATCGCGTCCTTCTGCGGCTGCTTGGGCGACTTCCGCCTGCGCGAGGGTGTCTCTATACCAGCGTAACACAACGCCGCCGCTTGATACGAAACCGAGTGTGACATACAACCCATCAACAACATGCGGATAACAGGCAAAGTTTCCGTCTATCATCTGTTGATTAATGACAGGTTCCGTGAAGGCGGGTGCGATACATTCAACGGTGCCGGTTGCGTCCATGACCTCACCACTCCGAATGATCCCTGCGCCCAATGCGCCACAGGGTTGGTCGTGCCCACCGGTAACACAGACGACACCTTGCGGGAGACCGAGTTCGTCAGCGACCTTGGCACTCACCTCACCGATGACGGTCCCTGACGGGGCGGTCTCTGGGAAAAGCGTCGCGTCTACATCCGCCAAACCGAGCATTTTTTCTGACCAGCATTTGTCGATAATGTCAAAAGCCATCGTGCGTGCCGCGAGGGAATAGTCCACCACAGGCGGAATACCGAGTTTGAAGTAGACAAAATCTTCAAAGCCGAGGAACTTTGATACCTGCCGATAGATGTCAGGTTGATTCCGTTGTATCCAGATCAGTTTCGGGAGGGTATGGATATCGCTTATCGGCATCCCAGTGATTTGCATCACCTCAAGTGGCGTTATGTGTTGCTTTAGTTCGTCACAGATGCCTGCTGTGCGCGCATCGAAAGTCGTAATCGCGTTCGCTAAAATCTGTCCGTCTGCAGACACGGGTGTTACGGCTTCACCCTGTGAGGCGACACTGATTGCCTCAATAGGATCGGATTTCGTTTCTGTCGCAACCTGCTGAATACCGGTCGCGATGTTCTCCCAGACGACATTCGCGTCGAGTTCCGACCAACCGGGTTGCGGATGGGTCAACGGATATTCGCCATACGCCTGCGCGAGCAGCGTCCCGTCCTCACGAAATGCGATGACTTTACACCCTGTCGTGCCAACATCAATCCCCAAAAGACTCATTGCTATGTTCTCTCCTTGATACAAGATGCGATTATCATACAACAGGTCGCAAATTAATTCAAGATTTGGTTTTTGGGTTGTCGGGGGTCTGATTCGGATTCACTATAAGCTCATCGCTTTTCCGTCATTTTCCCATTTTGATTTTCAATGTTATATCGCCTTTCGAGAATCCTGCGTTCTCTAAATCTGTTTCTAACTGTGCAACATAGGTCGCAGTTACGCGTTCCACTACCTGATTCAAGGTCTCAGCTATCCAGACTGCAAAGTCTTTGAGCGTCTCATATTGATCTGTCTTGAAATGATACGTCTCGCCATTAATGACAAGTTCCAGTGGTTCGCCACTTTCGGCATTTTCTAAGGAGATCTCTTCAGCAGGTGGAATAACTGCTGCCTCCGTGTGAGTTAATCCAAGTCCTGCCACTGCCTCGCGTATGTATGCCTCAATCTGATGGGCATCCCAACTATTGTTGGCAGCTCGGACGATTGCCTCTGTGACAGTAGGTATCGGAATGTGTAGGTCGCCTACCAACCAATCTTGCGTCACCAGATACTCTTCTCCGCGCCATGTATAAATCAACATTTTCTTCCTTCCTTTTCTAAAATTTTCGTGCCATGTTGTATTT
>VXXH01000397.1 GCA_009835515.1 Candidatus Poribacteria bacterium | reverse complement strand
ACACAATTTCCAGTGACTTCGGTCATACAAGGAAAAGTGCCTAAAAATAGGTTAAAGGGTAGTATAAACGGCGGTGGTCCCTTGCTAAAATTGCGCACTTCTGCCGGAAGCATCCGTTTGCAAAAGGCAGAAAAGGCAGCAAACTAAGTCCTTTTGAGCATTAAAAGTAACACTTACGCTATAGCAGTGGAGGAACCTATTTTGGAAAAGATTGAAAAAACATATAATGTCAAGAACGGCGGGAATTTAAGCGTTTTGTCGGAGTTCGGGGCAATTGAAATCCAAACCGCTGAACAAGAGAACGTTGAGATTGTTATCACGAAAGAGTCAAAATCCAAATCGGTTGAGGCTGTTGAAAAAATGCTCGCAGATTTTGAACTGGCGTTTGAACAAAAGGGTTCCGATGTCTATATTCGAGGAGTTTTCAAACACGATCGGGAGCATTGGCGGAAACAGTTTAATCTCGCGAAAATTCATTTTCTGATAACGGTCCCACAACAGTATAATGTTGATTTGAATACCCTAAACAGTGACATTTCCGTGGTCAATCTTACTGGTGCTGTCCGTGTAAAGACCTCGGGGGGTAGTTTGCACTTTCAGAGCATTACAGGTACAGTGTCGGGGCATACATCCGGTGGTAGTATTGAGGCAGTTGATGTCACAGGCGATGTTCAGGTGCGAACTTCAGGCGGCAGCCTCCGCTTTGGTGCAATTCAGGGTTTTATTTCAGGTAGGACTTCAGGGGGCAGCATCAAGGTCGTGGACTGTAAGGGCGGAACAGATGTCCGAACTTCCGGAGGTGGTATCTGGTTAGGAGGCATCGGCAGGAATGTGACAGCGCGAACTTCAGGCGGCTCTATCCAAGCCGCTCTGGCAACACAACCGGAGAGTGAATGTAGTTTGCGCACATCGGGCGGTGCGATAACCTGCACACTTATGCCAGATGTTGCAGTTGACTTAGAAGCAAAAACCAGCGGTGGACGCGTCTCAACGGATTTTGCAATGGAATCGGTTATTCAAGGGAAGGCTCCGAAAAATAGGTTGGAAGGTAGTATAAATGGCGGCGGTCCCTTGCTGAAACTGCGCACCTCTGGTGGAAACATTCATTTACAGAAGGCATCGAATTAAACACTTTTTTCAAACTGACAACCGACAACTGATAACCATTTTACCAGTGTTTGAACGAATACATCCGTTGTCCGAGAAATAGTCCTAAAATCGCCCAGATACTCCCCATCACAAATTCGCCGAGCATTGTCCCGAAAAACAGGGGCAGCGTTCGGCGGTACGCGCCAATCCCACCGTGCCGAATCAGTATAGACTTTATCAGCCAAGCCAGAAATACCGGAAACCAGAGCCTACCGAAATTCCAATTCCCCGCGAGCGGATAGGCGAGTGGATGCAGCTGCCACCAGATAAATCGCAAACGCATAAAGAGCGTCGTAAGCGTCAGCGAGATACCGAATCCGAAGAATCCGAGGCGGCTCCAGTCTGTGTCGTTAGGGAGCGTCAACCAACGTTGCAAGTCGCTGAACGCCTCTTGTCCGCGCCATGTTCCCAAACTTCCATGCAGATAACCCGCATGTAGAAACGCGATAAACCCGATAAGGAGTCCGATAACCGTCGCGCCCCACATGACCCAAAGGAGTTGACGTGTATTAATACGCCCTTTATCCGCAAGTTTAAACCCCTCCAATTGATTCGGCATCGGTTGCGAGCGGTAGTTACGGGTGAACCCATAGAGGAAGGCGAACCCTGTCAATGTCGGTGCCCCAATTTTTCTGGATCCCAAAATTGAAGTGAGGAAAAGCCCAGGACCCGCACGGTAGAAATCCATCGTCGGTGTGCCAAGTTCAGCGCGCATCCGCGTGAACGCTAAAACGAGTATGAAATGGATACTGAAGAACCCAAGCACCCCCAACCAGGGCAGACCAGCCTTCAGACAAAACCCAAAAACGACTGCAATACTCAGCAGTAGTCCAACAACTGCGCCGCGATACCCAATCGGTTCGTTTACCGTTTCAAGATTTGTTTTCAAACCTAAGATATTACGAATAACCTGCCATAAATGTTTGTGTGTAATCCAGAGCGCGAAAAAACAGAGTCCAAAATACGCACCCAGCGATTGCATGTCAATATGCGGGTATCCGGGTGTCTGGTTCATTCCAGTCATTGCCCCGAAAACCAGTTGTGCCTTCCAGAAAAGATAGAACAGCCAGCAGGAGAGTGATAGGTCTAACGGCATCAAGAAACCGATACCGATAGCGTAAGGGTTTAGGTGAATAGGTGTTGATCCGATGGCACTCAGCGGTTTTTCAGTGAACATCAACCCGATGTCGTAGCGGATAGGGATACTCGGAACAAATGGAAACAGAAAACTGATACCGTTGAGTAGATCGAGTCCACATCCGACCGCGAAGCCTATCCAGAGGAGTCGATTTCGATAGAAACTCGTCCCTTTCGTCATTTCAAAAGGGAGTAGGATAATCGGATAACTCAGTTTTTCGTGTTCAATCCACTGTTTACGGAGGATGACACTGAGCATCATCATGGAAAACGCGAGCGCGGAGAAGAAAACCAGCCATGCCATTACAGGGGTAGCCCATGCGCGGATATGCTCGATTTCAAAGAGGTTTGAGGTGCCTTCATAATAGCCGGTTAAGGCACGCCGATTCAGAACAGCGATCCAGTCCGGGATATATCGGAAAAAGAGGGACTGCCACTCGTTTTCTGGTGTTGCAAACCATGCTGCGTGCCCCAAGACGCACATCGTCGCCTGCAAAAGATCGTGTCCGCACACGACGCATGCCAGGGTTACCATGAGGTATATCGTCAACATTTCTGCTTGCGTGAGTTGCCATTTCGGGAGGTAGCGTGTTAGGGGTAGGTTGATGATTGTGACAAGGAAAAGCGTAAAAACGGCGTTGAAGAGAATCGCCATTGTGGTGGGATATTGTGTTGTCCATACTGTTTCTGTCTGAACGACAAGGTAGATATTGAGTGGCAGCGACAGGAGCCCTATCAGGATCGCTCGCCATGTGATGCTTTCAACTGAAGTGCGTGGCGGTGTGTCCATATTTATGTCTGTGAACCCTTAACGGAACCCTAATACATTTGGTAGATTAGAATGTGGACTCAATACCCCAAAAAAGCATCTGTTTGATTGATGGAGAAGATGGAGCATCAAGCGGAAACGCAAATTCAAACCGAAATATCCCCGCATTGCTAACCTTGGCAAACCCACCGCGTAGCCCGAACCCAATACTGCGTTTCGGGTCCATTAGGTTAAATGTCCGTTTCCCATTCCAGATATAACCGATATCGGTAAAGGCAGTCGCACTTAAGATGAGCCCAAGGTTGACGGAACGTTTGATAAACGGTTTCGCGATGAAAGTGGCAACTGCTTCAATCCCTTCATCAAGTTTTCTGAAAAGCGTCCCACCACAAACAGTTCGACTCTCAAGGCGCAGCACCATCATTTTTTCCCCGCTAAATTGCCGGTAGTCGTAACCTCGCAATCCGTTGAAAGCACCGAGGAGTACCTGACTTTCACCATGCCAGCCAAACTCCAATCTCGTTTTGAATTCTGCTACAAACGTTTGGTGAAAATCCAAAAATCCATTTTTACGAAATCCTTTGTCA
>VXXH01000709.1 GCA_009835515.1 Candidatus Poribacteria bacterium | reverse complement strand
GTGTTAAGAAAAGTAAAAGTAGAGGGAAAATATGAATTTCAAGAATACAATGATATTCCCGCTGCTAATGGCTCTATAAAGCATATTGACAGACCGAACCGGAACACTTTGAAAAAGGCTTATGAAGATAACCTTTTGATGGTTTTCAGAACTTGTCATAACCACATTTATGTAACTGATGGTCTGCAAAAACAACCAGCGTTTTTTGAGTTGCTAAAACTTATCTTTTGTAAAACACTTGATGAGCAGAATGTTGGACGACCTCTTGAGTTTTACACGACTTCAGGAGAACGGTCCTATCCGGATGGACAGTTAACGGTTAAGAATCGAATTTCCAAGATTTTTGAGAAGGTAAAAAGGAAACATCCACAGATTTTTGAAGCCAACGATGAAATTAAACTGAAACCTCGTTCGTTGGCGTGGGTGGTATCAGAACTTCAACCCTATTACCTAATTGATACTCACGTTGATGTTAAGGGAAAGGCGTATGAGGAATTAGTAGGATCAAATTTGAGAGGCGATAGAGGCGAATTTTTTACACCGCGGAACATCATGGATATGGCGGTTAAAATGATTAATCCAAAACGAGATGAAAAGATCTGTGATACTTCATGCGGCACAGGCGGTTTCTTAGTCATGGCAATGAACCATGTTATTGAAAGACTAAAAAGTGAAGTTGAAGCGGATTTTGGCAAGCCAGAAAGTCAGTGGAAGGATCATGAGAGAAGTGTGGTAAAAGAAAAAATAGATGAGATTGCAGCGTCAAACTTCTACGGTTTTGACATCAATCCTGATCTGGTCAAAGCCACGAAAATGAACATGGTAATGAATAATGATGGCAGCGGTAATATCTTTCAAAATGATTCACTATTACCCCCACATGAATGGTCGTTAGATCTCAAAAAGCAATTAGCAGAAGCGTTAAATATTGACGCAGTTGGGATCAAAAACGCTAATACTATTGAGTTCTTTGATGTTATCGTTACGAATCCACCATTTGGTAGTAAAATCCCTATTAAAGATGGTCACATTCTTGAACAATTTCAGATCGGTTATATTTGGCGTAACGAACGCTACGATATTAGCAGACAAGCAGGTTGGACCATTTCTTCTGATCTTCAAACATCGGCACCGCCAGAGCAGTTATTTATCGAGCGTTGTTTGCAATTTCTCAAACCCGGGGGTAGGTTGGCGATTGTGTTACCGGATTCAATTTTAGGGAATCCAGGACTTGGGTACATTCGCCATTGGTTGATTGAAAGGACAAGAATCATTGCCAGTATAGATTTGCACGCGGATGCCTTTCAACCCGGAAACGGAACACAAACCTCAGTCTTGATTCTTCAGAAAAAATCTGAAGCGGAAATATTAGCAGAGAAACTCTCAGGCGTTAAGCCATACAACATCTTTATGGCGATGGTGGAGAAGGTGGGGCACGACAAACGGGGTAATACGCTATTTAAACGAGACGAACAGGGTAATGAGATTTGGGTATCAGAAGACCCCGATGTACCTAAAGTTGGGGAAGTCGCGGAGAGTGAATTCACCTACGAGACCGAAAGCAGAGTCCGTATCATTGACGATCAAAGCCGTGAGGTTCCTGCTGTATTTGATCAGTGGAAACAACAGGAGGTTGTTGGATGGTAGCACAGCCCGATTTCTCTTCACAAACAACGGAAAATCAAGAATCCGAAAGTTCTGATTTTAAATGGACAACCGTCAATCTTCAAGAAGTTTTTGAAACAAACTATCGCTTAGAAGCGGGTGTTTATGGGACTGAAGGCAGACAAGCACGGCAAGATTTGGGATGGTGCAAATGGGATATTGTCCGTTTAGGTGACGAGTTTATTGAAGATACTTTTTATCTGGGTAGGTTTAAAAGAATCTATGTTGAAGAGAAAAACGGTGTGCCATTTATTCTTCCGTCACAAATGACAGAAGTCTCTCCAAAGGCTAGCAAATTTATTTCTTCTACAACAGATATTGATATTGAAAGTACAAGGGTTGAGAGAGGGCAAGTATTGCTTACCCGTTCTGGTACAATCGGTGTTGTTTCTTATGTCTCTAAAACTCTTGAAAACCAGTCCTTATCAGATGATGTGATTCGTATAAAAGCTACAGAATACCCTGGGTATATTTATACTTACTTAAAATCGAGAGTCGGGAGGTTGCTTGTAGAGACAAATAATTACGGGGCAGTTATTAAGCATATTGAGCCCGAACACTTGAACACTATTCCAATTCCGAACCCACCATCTGTTATCAAACAGGAAATTCACGATTTGGTTGAGGAATCTTTCAAATTACGGGATAAGTCTAATGAGTTACTGGATGCTGCACAAGTCTTGCTAAAAGAGGCGTTAGAGTTGCCACCTATTGAGGTTCTACATGAACAAGCCAAACAATTTGATGAAACGGTGGGTGTTCTTAATTATTCCGTGCCGTTAAGTGAGATTTATGGTCGATTGGATGGGTCTTACTATATTCCGATTGTGGATGTAATTGAACAGCATATAGCAGGAATAGCAGAAGAAGTTGTCAAGGTTGATGATGGTCGAATCAGCCAGTCAATTATCTTGCCTGGTCGGTTCAAACGAGTTTATGTTGAAGAGGGTAATGGCATTGTGTTTTTCGGTGGAAAGCAACTTTATGAATTGGATCCGAGCAACAAGAAATATCTGTCCCTAAATCAGCATGGAGACAGGATTAAGAACGAATTGACACTTCGTGAGAACATGACTCTTATTACGTGTAGTGGGACAATTGCAAAAGTAACAATAACTCCTAAACATTGGGATGGTTGGACAGCAAATCAACACATCATCCGTGTCGTCCCTGCAAATAATGAAATCGCGGGCTACCTCTATGCCTGGCTTTCAAGTGATTACGCCTATCCACTTATAACTCGGTATATTTATGGGGCGGTGGTAGATGAAATTAATGATGCACAGGTTTCAGCAGTTGTGATTCCCTTATTACAGGATAAAAAAACGCAGAGGGAAATAAACGGCACGGTTTTGGAAGCGAATCGGAAACGGACGGAAGCCTATAACTTGGAGCAGGAAGCGTTACGAGTGCTTGATGAAAAAGTTATCTATACGCGGTGAATGGTGGTGTAAAAATGGAGACAAAACAGCCGACTGAACGTGAACAACAAGAGATGAAAACCAAACAGAAGGTGGCATCAGAGCAATCGATTGATGCTCCTGATAACACGATTGGTGAAAATGTTTCCTCTGATAAACGCAAAATTCTTGAACGTATTTGGACATTTTGTGTTCAACACCCTATAGGTGCTGCTACATGTGTTGGGGCAGTTCTTGTTGGTATTGGTACACTTCTTATGGGCATCGCTGCAATTCGCTCTGATAGTTCAAATTTGAGTTTAAAGGGTGAAGATATCATCAAGTTCATTCAAGCTGTAAGATCTGAAGATTCCCCACAGGTTAAAAAATTTATCCAGAAGATTGAAAGAAATCCCAAGGCATCTGATATAGATAGGGCAGTAGCTGAAGCCTATAGATTGGAAAAGATTGGAAAAATTGATGATGCCATCGAAAAATGGCGTTCTATTGCTAACGTTACTGAAGGGGTTAATAATGGTCTGGCTGCTGGGGCGTGGTTTGCTGTCGGATATCTCTATTTAGAC
>VXXH01000440.1 GCA_009835515.1 Candidatus Poribacteria bacterium | reverse complement strand
GCGAAACCCTGGTCATTATGGGACGAAGTGGGTCTGGTAAGAGCATCCTACTGAAAATTATCACCGGACTGATTGCTGCGGATTCTGGTGAAATTTGGTTTGATGGCACAGAAATCTCAAAACTGAAAACCAAAAAAATAAATATCCTCCGCCAAAAAATTGGGATGTTATTCCAGTCCGCTGCCTTGTTTGATTCCATGACTGTCGCTGAAAACGTCGCCTTTATGCTCGATCAGCATACAGACTACAGCAAACAGGAGATGCGTAAAATAGTTGATGAGAAACTTGAACTTGTAGATTTAGAAGGCGTTCAAGATTTACGCCCCGCGGAATTGAGCGGCGGCATGCGGAAACGGGTCGGACTCGCCCGCGCACTCGCTTTTGATCCGGAAGTTATTTTGTACGATGAACCGACGACCGGACTTGACCCGGTTACCTGTACCGAGATTAATCAACTCATCTGCGATTTACACGAACGCCTGCAAGTCACCTCTGTTGTCGTCACGCACGATATGCACAGTGCCTTTAGCGTCGCAACGCGAATGGCTATGATCCATGAAGGCAAGCAGGTCGCTTATGGGAATCCTGACGAAATTATCAACGTTGATAATCCGATTGTACAACAATTTGTCTTATTTGGGGCACCCGACCAAATCCTCAACATGGAGAACCCTATTTTGAAAGAGTATCTGGGGAGGTAACATGAATTTTTGGACCGCGTCTGTAAAAGTCGGTGTAATGGTTCTAATCGCAATCATTTTATTAACCGTTCTGCTTATAAATGCCGAAAATTGGCCCTGGGCAGCCGCTGGCGATGAATTAACTTTCCAATTCCGATCTGTCAACGGGCTTTATGTCGGCGCAGGGGTCTACCTATCCGGGGTGCCAATCGGGAAAGTGACGGCTATTGAACTCCGCCCCGATACCAATGATGTCCATATCAGAGCGAAAGTCAAAAATGGGTTTAAATGGTTACGGGAAGACTGCGGGGCAAGGATTTCGATGAATGGCTTCGTCGGAGAAGTTTACATCGCGCTTGACAATGGAGCTATTGGGAATCCACCCTTGAAACCCACGAATCTGCCGATTGTTGGAAAAGATCCTGTTAATGCCTTAGAACTCCTTGAGCAGACAAGTGCAGGCATGACACAGGCGATTGAACTCACGACCGCCGCCAATGAAGTCCTGCAAGCCAACCAGGAAGCAATCCAACTTGCTATTAAAGAAATTCGACAAGTGGTCGCGCTCACCGGAAAAACCATTGAGAAATTAAGTGTTGACTCTGGAGAAACAGTCAAAACTTTGACACAACTCGCATTGGAAAACGATAAACGCTTTCAAGAAACCCTTGTAAAGGTCAACAATCTTATTACGCAGTTGGAAGGCGATTCTCTCATGGTGAGTAGTCATGTGAGTGATATTACGCGCGAAATCTTAGGGCTACTGAACCAAAACTCACCAAAACTGAACACCATTTTTACCGATGTACGCGCAACTACATCCGAATTTCGGCAAATCGCACACGATTTTCGCTCAGACTTTAATACGTTAGCCAACCAAGTTTCCACGCTTGTTTCACAAGGCAGCGATGCCATTAAAACCGGCGAAGCCAATATAGCACCAATCTTGGAGAATTTACAAAAGACAACCGACGCAATCAATACATTAGAGACGAACTTCAGCCATCTCCTGACTACACTCAATAAGGGGGAAGGCACTTTTGCACAGCTCCTTAATTCACCGAAACCGCTTCAAGAAGTACGAGGCACTTTGCAAAATCTTAATGAGACGATGGACGCTGTAACAGAACTCTCACAACGAACCAATGAACGGATCGGACGTCTTGAATCGCCTCTACAGTTTGGATGGGATTATGAACTCCGATATCTGAGCCTTGAAGAGCGGCTTTACAACGAATTGGCGTTTGTTCTCTCACCCCAATCAAAGGCACATTACAGGATTGGTGTCGGTGTTCGCGACGAAACAGTTCGGTTTGAAATTCAGTATGCACACGATGTAACTGATTATCTCAGGGCACGCGCAGGCTTCATGCGTTCAAGGGTCGGGGCGGGAGTGGATTTCTGGTTGTGGTCCCGACGTTTAGGGTTAAGTGTTGAAGGTGTCGGGTTGACAAGTCGTGAACCCGAGTTAAACACAGAAGTCGCACTACGATTCTTCCGATACGGGCAACTCCTGTTTGGTGCCGAGAATTTAACCGATGGAGATGAAAGACGTTGGACAACCGGATTCCGCTTTTTCAACAGCGAGTGGTAATATGAACACGACGAGAAAGGCTTATTTCAAACTTCCCCGGCATTGGAGTGATCGGTAGCATTAAAGATGGCACGAGAAAAACGTAGATTCGTCTGTCAAGAGTGTGGATATATAACGCCAAAGACGCTCGGACGCTGTCCGAGTTGTAAAAGTTGGCAAAGCTTCGCCGAAGAAGTCGAAACCCTCATTACGCCATCAAGACATCGGGGGATCGGACAGGTATCTCGTGAACCTGAACCGATCTCCCAGGTTACAGCGAGTGAGGTAGAACGCCACTTGACAGGAATGTTAGAGTTTGATAGGGTACTTGGTGGTGGCATTGTTCCGGGGGCGGTCGTCCTTATCGGTGGAGATCCAGGCATAGGTAAATCTACCCTATTGCTCCAGGCGAGTGACGCCTTGAGTCGGAATTATGGGGAAGTCCTTTATGTCTCCGGCGAGGAGTCTGTGAGTCAGACAAAACTCAGGGCAACTCGACTCGGCGTCAAATCTGATACACTCTATGTGCTGTGTGAAAATGACTTGGAACAGATTGAAAAACATATTGATGCCCGGAAACCGAAGGTCGTCGTCATCGATTCTATACAAGCCGTCTATTTGACAAGTATTCAATCTGCCCCAGGGAGTGTTACGCAGATTCGTGAGTGTACTGGACATCTCCTAATTTGCGCAAAGAACCGCAATATCCCGATATTTCTTGTCGGGCATGTGACAAAGGAAGGGGCAATTGCTGGACCCCGCGTCTTGGAACACATGGTCGATACCGTACTCTATTTTGAAGGCGAAGGGCATCATATCTATCGCGTCCTCCGAGCGATCAAAAATCGATTCGGTTCGACAAACGAAATCGGAATATTTGAAATGCGGAACACCGGGCTGGCGGATGTGATGAACCCTTCAGAGATTTTTTTGAGCGATAGGGAAGAACAGGTGTCAGGATCTGTCGTCGTCTCGAGTATGGAAGGGACACGTCCCTTACTCATGGAGGTACAGGCACTCGTGGTACCTACCAATCACGGAAATCCTCGCAATACAGCGACCGGTGTTGACCGACATCGAATCGCACTGCTCATCGCAGTACTCAATAAACGCGTCGGGATCGACGTTGGGGATTCCGATGTCTTTGTTAATATTACGGGCGGATTGCGTATTGATGAACCCGGTATAGACCTCGGCGTACTGATGGCTATATCTTCAAGTCATCGGGATATGCCTATAGATCGGCAAACTGTGATGATTGGAGAAGTCGGACTCGGAGGCGAAATTCGACCCGTCACACATGTTGACAGGCGGATCCGAGAAGCCGCAAAATTGGGCTTCAAGCGAGCGGTCTTTCCCGAATACAACCGTAAAGGATTATATATTGATGAGGACATTGA
>VXXH01000408.1 GCA_009835515.1 Candidatus Poribacteria bacterium | reverse complement strand
TAAAAGCCCCTCAAATTTGCAAAAGAAGATCATGAACAATTTCGTGAACAATCGTGAACATTTTCGGATAAAGCGGCATCGTGGCATAGACAAATTATCGAACAAATACACTGGTTACGTAAGTTTAGAACCTAAATCTCCGCAGAGTGAAAAAATGAACATATAGTGTATGTTCACGATTTTCCACAGTATGTTCATGAAATGTTCATAAAATCCCCAGATTTTACGCCTAAAAATCAAGGATACCGGGCAGTCGAAAAAAGTTAACATTTAGGTAATTATCACTATGGGTGTTCATCTGATGCCGTTTCTGGCAACTGAAAACTGAGTACTGAAAACTAACAACTAATCATGCCAGATATCAACATCAAAACGACTCACAAACCTATCCAAGAATACTATACCGAACTCGAAAAATACGCACAACTCGGTGAGGAAAATGAAGGGACCGTCCGCACCGCATTCCAAAATTTGCTCCAGCATTACTGCCACCGCTCCAACCTCACACTCCTCTGCGAAAAGACGCTTTCTTTCCCCCCTGATAAGGGGGGCCAGGGGGGTTACAGACGCATCCGACCCGACGGTGAAGTCGTTGATACCTTCGGTTTACCACACGGCTACTGGGAAGCAAAAGATACACAGGACGACCTACACGTTGAAGCGGACAAGAAATTCGCCGCAGGCTACCCCTCGAAAAATATCGTCATCCAGTCTCCGACGCATGCACTTCTCTATCAGCACGGACAACTCCAACTCGACCTTGACATCACCGAGCCGAGAAATCTCGTCCACGTCTTGCAGACCTTCTTCACCTACCAAGAGGAGAATATCACCGCGTGGTATACCGCAGTCGCTGACTTCAAAGACACGGTGCCGGAACTCGGTGAGAAGTTGGCGGCGTTAATCGAAACAGAACGCCAAAACAGTCCGCATTTTCAGGAAGCGTTCACCCGTTTTCATCAACAGTGCCAAGCCTCCATTAATCCAAATCTCTCTATTGCTGCCGTAGAGGAGATGCTCATCCAGCATCTGCTGACAGAACGTATCTTCCGCACCGTCTTTGATAATCCCGACTTTACTCGCCGAAATATTATCGCCCGTGAAATTGAAAATGTTATTGACGTGCTTACCGAGCGGACACTCAACCGCTCTGAATTTCTCCGCCCTTTGGAGCCGTTCTACGCTGCGATTGAGAGAACCGCCGCGACTATCACTGATTTCTCACAGAAACAGGGTTTTCTCAACACCGTCTATGAGCAGTTTTTTCAAGGGTTTTCTGTCAAAGTCGCCGATACGCACGGCATCGTCTACACACCGCAACCGATTGTCGATTTCATGGTGAAAAGCGTCGAACACATCTTACAGACCGAGTTTGATCGTTCGCTTTCGGATAGTGGCGTGCATATCATCGACCCGTTCGTCGGCACCGGTAACTTCATCGTCCGCATTATGCAGGCACTTGACTCTATCTCACTGGAAAGAAAATACACCGCCGACCCGCCGGAACTCCAGTGCAACGAGGTGATGCTCCTACCCTACTACATCGCCAGCATGAACATCGAGCAAGAATTCTACACCGCAACACATCGGTATCTACCCTACGAAGGTATTTGTCTCGTGGATACGTTTGAGATGATAGAGGACCAACAACTGCAGCTCCTCACGCCTGCAAACACGGCACGCGTCGAAAAGCAGAAAGAAACCGATATGTTCGTCGTCATCGGCAACCCACCCTACAATATGGGACAGGTCAACGAGAACGATAACAACAAAAACCGAAAATATAAGACGATGGACCAGCGGATTGCGGACACCTATGCAAGAGATTCTAAGGCAACACTCAGGAATAAACTTTCCGATCCGTATGTCAAGGCAATCCGATGGGCATCTGATCGAATTGGTGAGGAAGGCGTTGTGGCTTTTGTGACAAATAATGGCTTTCTCGACGGTGTGGCGTTCGATGGAATGCGAAAGCGTCTTGCAGAAGAATTTGACACTATCTACATTTTGGATCTGGGTGGTAATGTCCGTAAGAATCCAAAACTGTCGGGGACGACCCACAATGTGTTTGGCATTCAGGTTGGAGTGAGTATTAATTTTTTCATCAAAAAGGCTGACAATAGAAATTCGCAAACGCAAATTTTCTATGCTTGTGTTGATGAATTCTGGCGGAAGGAAGAGAAGTATGACCACCTCAATTCAAAGCAGCATTACCAGAAGGTTGAATGGAAGCGGGTGACACCTGACAAACGGAATACGTGGCTCACCGAGGGTCTCCATGCTGAATTTGACTCCTTTATTTCTATGGGAAATAAAGCAATGAAAGCAGCTAAAGGTACGGCAACGGATGTAATTTTTAAGACGTACAGTCTTGGTGTCAGTACGAACCGTGATGCATGGGTTTACAATTTCGATCACAATAGACTTGGCGAAAATATGAACGGTATGATTGAAAATTACAACGCAGAAGTTGCTCGATGGGGACAAAGAACGGATCGAGATGCTAACCTTGACGATTTTGTGGTATCTGATGACGAAAAAATCAAGTGGAGTTCAACTTTAAAGCGGAAGGTGCAAAGCAGTCAATTCGCGACGTTTACAGATGCGAAAATTCGACAATCCCTCTATCGTCCATTCACGAAATTGAACCTATACTTTGATCGAATTATGAATGATAGAGTGCTCGTGTTTCCTTCTATCTTTCCTACTTTTGAGACTCAAAAAGAAAATCAAGTAATTTGTGTGCCAAGTATTGGTGGACGTACTAACTTTTGGTGCTATTTGACAAATGTAGTCCCGAATTTGACGATAACTTCAACAGATGGAACTCAATGCTTCCCGTTCTATATCTACGATGAGGACGGCACAAACCGCCGTGAAAACATCACCGATTGGGCATTGACAGCGTTCCGTACCCATTATAACGATGACACCATCACCAAATGGGACATCTTCCACTACAATTACGGACTCCTGCATCATCCTGAATATCGCGAAAAATACGAAGCCAACCTCAAACGCGACCTGCCACATATCCCTTTCGCCACGGATTTCTGGGGATTTGCAGACGCAGGCGAACGCTTAGCAGACCTCCACGTCACCTACGAATCTCAACGGGAATACGATAAGTTGAAGTTCGTCCAAACGCCAGATGTGCCGCTCAATTGGCGTGTCGAGAAGATGAAACTCTCCAAAGACAAAACCGCGCTCATCTACAACGATTTCCTGACGCTATCCGGTATCCCGCCAAGCGTGTTTGACTACCGACTCGGCACCCGTTCTGCCTTGGAATGGGTAATAGATCAGTATCGCATCAAAACAGACAAACGCAGCGGCATCGTCAACGACCCAAACCGCGCAAACGACCCGCAGTACATCGTCAAGTTGATTGGGAAGGTGATTACTGTGAGTTTGGAGACCGTGGATATTGTTGAAAGCTTGCCTGCGTTGGAGATTTGTTAAAGTAGTAGGCACACTCCGTGTGCCGTAACCAAGCAAGCCATAGAACCCGATAGGTGAGATTTCCTAACTGCAATGGAGCCCACAATTGTTTCCACCTAAGTTATCGGGAATATTTGTTTTCCTTTCTTCAGCCCCGTAGGGGCGGCATGTTTATATCATTTTGATTTTCCTTGATTCTCCCTATCAAATATGCTA
>VXXH01000295.1 GCA_009835515.1 Candidatus Poribacteria bacterium | reverse complement strand
TTCTACAACAAAGGACAACAACTCAACGGAGTCCTGCATTCACCAACGGCTTCCGATACGCCGTGTCCAGCGGTTGCTTTCTTTCACGGATTCACTGGGACAAAGGTTGAACCGCATAGAATATTCGTTAAAACAGCGCGAGAACTTGCCGCTATTGGGTTTTATGCGCTCCGCTTCGATTTTCGTGGTTCTGGGGATAGCGAGGGCGATTTTTCAGAGATGACCATCGGTGGTGAGATTTCGGACGCTATCAAGTCAATTGATGTCCTCGCCGCTATGCCGGGTATAGATACTGAACGCATCGGTATTCTGGGATTGAGCATGGGAGGTTGTGTGGCAGCGTGTGTCTCTGGACAAGACACCCGTGTGAAATCAACAGTGATGTGGGCACCGCTCTCGGACGACCCACCAGATCGGAAACAGGAAATCTTGGAGAGGTCCAAGCATACGCCGACACCAGAAGAAATCGCGCAATCAAATGCAAACGTTGTCGGAAAGGCGTTCTATGAAGAACTCCCTGAAATATCGCCTTCCGCCCTTATCCAGCAGTTTACGGGCGCGCTTCTCGTGATTCACGGCAGTGGCGATGAAACGGTCCCGGTCTCCCACGGAAGAAGATACTACGAATTGATGCGCGGACGTGATGCATTAACGGAACTCGAAATTATTGATAAGGGCGACCACACCTTCAATACTGTCGGCTGGGAGCAAGCAGTCATCGCCAAATCGGTTGCCTGGTTTCAACGGACATTGGCATAGACTATTCAGACGCGAGGCTGATACGGACTGACTCCAGCGCAACCGCTGCGTCCTCTAAACATGGCGGTTGATTAACAGCATCTCGGATTTCAGAGAGCCATAACTCCTGAAGCGTCGGTTGTGGTGAATCTGGGATCGAGAGCGGTGTTACGCCAGCGGGTGTCGTGCAGCGCCACTCGCCGCCTGCATCGCTGATCGTGCCTTCGGTGAGGACGTAGCGTTCGTGTTCTTCAGCGGTGTTAATAGCGATGCCACCTGCCCACGTCCATTGTCCGATACCACCACGCTTGAATTCAACGGTCAGTGTATTAATAAACCGGTCATACTGTCCGTTTTCTGTCAATCCTTCGTAGACCGCGTTCCTTTTCACAGATACAGCACCACCGAAGAAATCCACAATCGGGTAGATATGATAGATAAAGAAATGTGCAGGCGTGCCTGACACCGGTAGATTGAAAAGAATCTCAGGACGGGCACCGCGACCGGGTGTGAGGCGCACAAAAGAGGTGAGCAGCAAGTCACCGAGTTCGCTTATCTTTTGCTTGAGTGCCTTGTGGGTGTTGGAAACAACTTCTGGATGTGAGACGCGGAGCACACGACCTCGTTCCTCAGCAAGTTTCAATGCCGTTTCTCCTTCACCAATATCACTGGCGAGTGGATATTCCACAAAGACATGTTTATCCGTCTGTAACGCTGCGAGTACAATCTCACCGTGGCTGGCGTTGTGTGTACAGATAACAACGCCGTCTATACCCTCTCGCTCGACAAGCGAATGCCAATCCGAAACAAAAATGGCTTTATGTTCCGCGGCAAGTTGGCTGCCTGTCTGCTCATTTCTGGAGGCGATCGCCACGACTTCAGCGACATCCATTGAATCAAATCGGGAGAGATGGTGCCGCGCCATTCCCCCCGAACCGATAATCCCGATTTTAATCTTCGTCATATTTTTCTAAGAGATTCCATAAGAAAGGCGCGCTTAGAAAGCGCGCCTACAGACATGTGTGTCTTCAAATGCACCTATGCCCAGCCTTGGCTTTCGCCACCGACGCGTGCAGCACTAATCTTTTCATAATAACCGCTTTTCCGATAGGCTGCTAACGGGTGTGGGTCGCGTCCCATCTCCAAGCGGACCTGTTCCAGCAGTGGATTCACATCCGTTTCATGCGCCCGTTGAAGAATACTTTCCGCTTCAACCAAGTCAGCGGCATCTTGTGCGGCTGCGAGTGCTTCGCGATCAACGAGAAGTGCTTTTGTGTATGCCTTTTGTAAATTGCAGACAGACTGGATACTCGCCTCGACCTTCGGTTTAAGGTTATGGCTCTGATCAATCATGTAAGCAATATCGGTTTCCGTATTGGGATCGAGTTCGGCAGCAACCAACTCGGTGTAAATCAGGAAGAGCTCCTGCGGATTGATGGAACCGACCGTCAGATCGTCATCAGCGTATTTCCGGCAGTTGAAATGGAACCCACCGAGTTTCCCTTCGTCAATGAGGTAAGCGACGATGAACTCAATATTTGTGCTTTGTGGATGGTGCCCTAAGTCGATGAGGACTTGCGCTTTCTCACCGAGTTTCGTCGCCATGAGGTAAGCAGTACCCCAATCGGGGAGATCGGTATGATAGAACGCCGGTTCAAAGAATTTGTATTCAATGAGCATCCGAGTGGCATCTGGAAGTGCATCGTAGACTTCGGCTAACGCTTTCTCCATCCACTGCTTGCGCTTCCTGAAGTTCGACTGACCGGGGAAGTTGGTGCCGTCTGCGAACCACAAACTCAGTAGATCGGAACCTGTTTTCTCCATAATGTCAACACATTCGAGCATGTGGTCAATGGCGAGTCGCCGGATCTCAGCATCCGGGTTGCAGACGCTTCCGAGTTTATACGCCTGATCTTGGAAGACGTTCGGATTGATCGCACCGATGCCGATACCGACATCCGCTGCGTACTGTTTCAAGGCACCCCAATCGTCGGTTTTATCCCACGGAATGTGGAGTGCGACGGTAGGAGCGATACCCGTGAAGCGGTGAACGGTGGCTGCATCTTCCAAGCGCTCGGCTGCATTTCGCGCTGCGCCGGGCTGCTCAAAGACCCCAAATCGAGTGCCAGAATTACCGTAGCCCCACGACGGTGTTTCAATGTGTTGCGTTTTGAGATGGTCTTTGACCGTTTCTACCTGGATTCCCTGTTTCTCTAAGTTTTCGGCTAAAAGATTATACGCAGGATTGCTCATTATGCTTTTCCTTTCGTGGAGAATAGTTGTCAGTTTTCAGTGCGATTTTTTTCTCCGAAAAAAATCTTTCAGTTTTCAGTTAAAGAGGAAACCTTGAAACTATCAAAAACCTCTTGTAACTGAAAACTGTTAACTGTTAACTGACAACTACATTGTCAGTTCCTGAAATATCTGTACAAGTTTCTCTTGCGTGGCGTTCGGGTCCTCAATGATGATGCGCGCGCCACCGATAACATCCATGAATCCCAATTCACGCGGGTATCGCGGGACAACATGCAGATGATAATGCGAGATGCTCGCCCCGGAGGCATCCCCCATGTTATAACCGACATTGAAGCCGCGCGGCTGGTAAGCGCGCGTCAATACCTCAAAACAGAGGCATTGGAGTTTGTGAAGTTCTTGAACCTCTTTCTGATCCAACTCCCGTACATCAACGATATGCCGATTTGGAAAGATTAAAAGGTGCCCCGGACTGTAAGGATAGAGGTTAAGCGAGATCGTAAAGCGTTCGGTTCGATGTACCTCAAGTCGTTCGACTTTATCATTTTTTTCGACAATTGCACACAAGATACACGGGACATCTGGGCGGTTTTTTCCTTTGGCATAAGGCATTTTGTTCGGTACGAAGAGGTTATGTCGCATAAAAGGTTCCTGTATCTTTTATAA
>VXXH01000350.1 GCA_009835515.1 Candidatus Poribacteria bacterium | reverse complement strand
GCGTTCTCTGTGCTTGTAAGAAAATATCAGAAGTCCGTTCACGCGCTTGCGTGGCGGAAGATCGGGGATTTCCATATCGCCGAGGATATCACGCAGGATACGTTCCTAAAGGCGTATCAGAGGCTCTCAACACTAAAAAAACCGCAGCGTTTCGCGAGTTGGCTGTATGTAATAGCAGCGAACCATTGTAGTACGTGGCTTCGTAAAAAACGTCTGTGGACACAATCCTTGGAAGAGACAAACAGCGCGCAGTTAGAAAAAGCGACGTATTCTGGCTATGTCATTGAGGAGAACGAGCGTATGACAGAGGAAACACAACGCGAGGTCGTCAAAAAGTTGCTTGCGAAGTTACAAGAGAGTGAGCGGACAGTCATTACGCTCCATTACCTCGGGGGAATGAATTATGAGGAGATCAGCGAGTTTTTAGGTGTATCGGTAGCTGCGATTAAGAATCGCCTCTACCGAGCGCGGAACCGGTTAAAAAAGGAGGAACCGATGATTAGAGAGGCTTTAGGCAATTTTCAGATCACACCGAATCTAACAAAGAATATCATGCGCGAGGTTTCACGTCTAAAACCGATTGCGCCGTCTGGTGGTAAACCGTTTGTGCCGTGGGCAATAGGCGTTTCTACGTTAGCAGTCGTGTTTTTGATGTTGGGTGTAGGCAACCGATACTTGTCGCGTTTCCAAAAGCCATATAGTTTCGATGCTGCATCAGAAATGACGGTAGAATTGATTGAGGCACCTATTGTGCTAAATCTTGAATCCAAACCGGATGTGCGGACCCAACTTGGAAACGCCAATGCCCTGAAGAGTAGCGATGGGTTAAATCAGCAACCCGATCCGTCAGAAGATATGGCTAAGGTTACTCCTGCACCGGTAGATGAAACAGAGGAAACAACTATTGCTGATGAAGCCGAGCGCCACATCACACTGGGTGCCGACGCTACTACAGAGAGTGGAGAACACTTGGCGCAAGGAACTTTCATTTTCAGCAAAACCGATACAATTTTTACAGCTACAAGTGCCAGTACGAGAGGCATAATTCCTCAAACTGATCCATCGCCGATGTACATGCTGTCAAGTTATATTCTCCACCATAATATTAACCTTTTCAGATTTCCTTTGGTTGTAGGAGATAGTTGGACACAGAAGGCGGGCTGGGATTCACAGGCTGAGATAACCTTGGAGGGCTATGAGCAGATAGAAGTTTCCGCAGGAACTTTCCCCGAATGTCTCAAACACAAAACTGTTTTCACAGACGCTGAAGCGGGTTCCGATCTTCAAAGTGCATTTGTGAATGGCACACGCTATTTGTGGTTTGCTAAGGGCGTTGGACTCGTCAAAATGCGTTATGAACATTCTAACGGTGCCACAACGGAAGCAGAATTGCTGGAATACAATGCCCCGGCCAACACTATGGAATACCTCCCCGTGCAGATCGGCAATACATGGACATACAAATGGCAAAACGATTATCGCGAAGAAGCAGTGATTGAGCGGTTTCATATCACCGAGAACTTAGGTAAACCGATGGCATTCAAAGCCGCGAAATATGAAGTTAAAATAAATGCCGATAATAAGCGCGTGGCGCATGTCAATTGTGTTTTAACTCCGAAAGTGGGGAGTGGAGAAACAATACAGTTAAGCATGGACAATTTTGGTACTGAGGGACTCCCCTTTGGTTATGCTGCTTACGTACGTGGGGTAACTGTTCGCGACGCGACCGGCGAAACCTTGCCCATAGAAGAACTTGATCGTGTTCGTTGGTCGATTGAATTTAAAGATACATCTCCTATAACGCTTAGTTATAGGGTATTACTCAAGCACGATGAAAGGGAATGGCCACCTGGGCCGGACGAAGCACCGTATGCTAAAGAAGATTGTGTGTTCTGGACGGGTCGTGCCTTGTTCATTATTACTGAAATGGACAATATCAAAGTGCAGTTTGATGTTCCTGAGAACTGGCATGTGTCAACGCCTTGGAATCGCATCGGAAACAAAAGACACCAATTTGCTGTCACAGACCAAAGCGATTTGATAGAATCTTTCCTTTTGCTTGGTACACATGCTGAGAGAATAGCAAAATCTGATGAGGCAGAAGTTGTCTTGGCAATCGGTGAAGGCTTTAAAGCTGCTGCTGATGAAATACAAGGGACAATCGAAGCTTTCCTGAAAGCGTACACAACAGTATTTGCTGGTACCCCAAACGGTCGCATGCTGTTTGTTGCGAATCCTTATGATAGAAAAGGAAGCATGGATGGTGGTGTTTTTGGGCGCAGTATCAGTGTTCTGATGGGTGGCACCCCGAATGAAAACAACAGACATTTTTGGATGCCTTTTGTCGGACATGAAATTTTCCATATCTGGAACGGACAGGCTATCAATTTTCGTGGACAGGAATATTGGTTCAGTGAAGGGTTTACAGAGTACTATTCACGCGTCATTTCTGCACGCCTCGGATTTACTTCTGAAGATAGTTTTCTTGAAAACCTTGAACGCGCATGCGAATTGTATCTGTCTAAACAGGGAGCACTCTCTATGCGTGATGCGGGGAAAAACAAATCCGCCAACAGCGATTTAGTCTACCAAGGGGGCAGTCTGGTTGCCGCCACATTAGATGTGCAAATCCGCAAACTTACGCAAAATCAGAAGAGCCTTGACGATGTAATGAAACAGGTGTACCGCGAGTTTGGTCTCACTGACACCCCTTGCACTATGGACGATATTATCAGAATTGTTAGCCAGATTATCGACGAAGATTTTAAGCCGTTCTTCCACAATTATGTTTCTGGAACAAAAAGGTTGCCGCTCGCCGAATATCTCGGTGATGCTGGTGTAGATGTTCAGATAGAATTTGATGAAGTACTACCGGATCTCAATTATGTCCTCCAACAGATGCTTCATATTAACTCGCTAACGCAAACAGGTGGAGGCTTGATAATCCATCGGTCTCAAAGCGGAGGTTATCAAGATGAAGATAATCTGATTGGCATTAATGGTATACCGGTGAAGACCTTTAAGGATATAACAAAAGTCGCTAAAGATTGGAATATTGACGACAGAGTCGAGTTAACACTTGAACGAAAGGGCGAAAAAATTATTTTGCCTATTAAATTAGGTGGGACTTCAGATAAACCGCCAATGGTGTTTTCTGGGGTCAATGTGACTATCGCTAAAAAAGAAAATAGCACTAACGCACAACGCGCTATCTTAGCAGCTCTCTTGGGCTACAGTCGTTGATTTCCTCTACTTCTGTTATGCCTTGAAAATTTTGCATTTTCAAGGCATAACTTGCGTTAGAATAAACCTATCTGAACGCCAAAGGAAGAAATAACAATGATACGAATACTGTTTATTCTCGCTGCTCTACTGTTGGTAACCACTCATGCCACCGCTGGACTGGATGAAGGGCTTGTTTTCTATTTTACCTTTGACCAGGTAAAAGGCAAGAAAATTCTTGATGCTTCTGGTAACCGCCTCGATGCCGATGTCATCGCAAATACTAATTTCGTCAAAGGTCGATATGGAAATGGAATTCATATTGCTGCTGAGCCGGAAGGCGATGATTGCATCTATGTTCCTGCTGATGATCTGCTAAAAATCGAAGGCGAGATAACGATGATGGCTTGGGTGTATCATGAGGATTGGGAAATCGCTTGGGGA
>VXXH01000250.1 GCA_009835515.1 Candidatus Poribacteria bacterium | reverse complement strand
ACGCTGCTGTTAATATTTTACGAGAAGGGTTAGCTTCTCTTGGGTTAGGTGATGTAAGACCTACGATTGTTGATAAGACTTTAGTAGGCTGCACTGTTGAGTCGTCCAGTCTGGTTCTGAATTCCACAAGTGCTTTCGCATAACTTTGCGGAAGCCCAAGTCTTTAGACTTGGGTCTATCACTATCATTGTAGCATAAAAATGAAAAATATGGTATAATAGTCGGTAGATTATAGCATCATAAGGAAAGGGTTTATTATGAGACTGGAAGGAAAAGTAGCGATAGTCGCCGGTGCTGCTTGGGGTGGTATCGGCGCGGCAACGGCTTATAGATTTGCTTGTGAAGGTGCGAAAGTCGTTGTGAATACGCGCCGCCGAGAAGAAAAACTTGCCGAGACCATCCAGCGCATCCAAGATGCCGGTGGTGAGGCGGTCTCTGTCATGGGCGATGTCGCCGATGAGTCAACTTGGCAGACACTCGTTGAAACAGCTTTGTCAAACTATGGAAAAATAACAACACTCGTCCATAACGCGGCGCACTCTTACACCAAAAAAGCAATTGAATTCACGATGGAAGAATGGAACGAAAGCCTCGGGGTAACGCTCGGCGGACCGTGGCTCGGCGCAAAGTATTGTATCCCAGAAATGATTCACAACGGTGGCGGAGCTTTGGTCTTCATCTCTACTGTTAATGCCACGATTACGAATCCGGGATTCGGACTTTATGGTGCCGGAAAAGGCGGTTTGAACGCTTTAACACGCAGCATTGCGCTCGATTATGGCAGAGAAGGTATCCGCGCAAATGCTATCGCCCCTGGACAAATTGTTGGCGAACGCGGTGAAGCCTCTCTCGCTGAAGATGATTTGGAAGAACAAGCCTCGCGTGATTGCTACCCAGTTGGACGCTACGGAAAACCTGAAGATATTGCCAACGCTGCACTCTTCCTGGCATCCGACGAGGCAGATTTTGTTACCGGCATCGTCCTGACAGCAGACGGAGGTTTGACGCTCCAATCCCCTGAAGCATTGGTACGACCATCCTTCCGCCTCCGCTGGAGAGACGATATTCTGGTCCCACAACCGAAAGGGGACACATAAGACAAATTCTCACTTTTTCAGGAGATACAAAATGTGTGGACGATTCACCCTTGCAAGCAATACCGAAACTATGACCCAGATCTTTCTCGATTTTGCGATGCCGATGAACTTCTCCCCGCGCTACAACATCTCACCCACACAAGATGTGGCTGTTATCGCGAATACACCCACTGATACGGAGATACACCCAGAAATGGGACAAGTAGAGTTCTTTCATTGGGGACTCATCCCGTCTTGGGCAAAAGACCCAAAAATCGGAAACAGGATGATTAATGCGCGTTCGGAGACCCTCGCGGAGAAACCGTCTTTCCGAAGTGCTTACAAACGTAGGCGATGTCTTATCTTGGCAGACGGCTATTACGAATGGAAACAGATCCCCGGGGACAGACGTAAACAACCGGTCTACATCCGTCTTCAATCGCAAAAACCGTTCGCACTCGCCGGGTTATGGGAGATATGGCAGGTGGAAGGGATAGACAAACCGCTCCGCTCCTGTACTATTATTACATGTCCCCCTAATGCTCTATTGGAAAAAATTCATCACAGGATGCCCGTGATTCTGCCGCAAAACGCCTATGCGGAGTGGCTCGCGCCAGATGAACGATCAGCGGATAGCCTTCAACCCCTTCTTGTACCGTATTTCGATGAAGAGATGGAGGCGTACCCAGTGTCAACGTTTGTTAATCGCCCGACAAATGACTCGCCAGAATGTATCGCACCATTTGAAGTTACGCAGTCTTTGAACTGAATGTCTATGGAATTGGAAAAGCGTTTTTAACGCTTACACCGAGACAGAAAATAGGAAAGGAATTATGTCAAAACCGAGTAAAGATCAGATGCTTTATATGTATCGCAAAATGGTAGAAATTCGTCAATTTGAGGAAGCCGCCGGGACGCTTTATCAGAGTGGTCAACTCCCCGGTTTTTTGCATCTCTATATTGGTGAAGAAGCTACAGCCGTAGGCGTTTGCGCACACTTGCAAGACGATGATTATATCACGAGCACACACCGCGGGCACGGTCACCTGATTGCCAAGGGTGGTAAACGCGACCGGATGATGGCGGAGTTATTCGCGCGCACGACCGGTTATTGTAAAGGTAAGGGCGGTTCGATGCATATCGCCGATAAAGAGACAGGGATTTTGGGTGCGAACGGTGTTGTCGGTGCAGGGATTCCGCTCGCCGCTGGTGCGGCACTCTCTGCTAAACTCCGCGGCACGCAGCAAGTTGCCGTGTCTTTCTTCGGCGACGGTGCGACGAACCAAGGCGTATTCCACGAGACGCTTAACCTCGCCGCCGTGTGGGAGCTGCCTGTCGTTTTCGTCTGCGAAAACAACCGATTCGGTATGGGAACGCCGCAACACGAGCACCAACGGGTAGAGGATATTGCCGTCCGTGCCCCATCTTACGATATACCGGGTGTTACCGTTGATGGAAACGATGTGCTAAAGGTCTACGCTGCGGCAGATGAAGCCGTCGCACGCGCACGCGAAGGTAACGGACCGACACTCCTCAACTGTGATACCTACAGGTTCCGAGGACATCACATCGGTGATCCGGGAACCTCCTATCGCGATCGTGAAGAGGTTCAAGAACAGGAACGCCAACGCGATCCTATCCGAAGGCTTGCCGAAGTCCTCATCGAAGAAGAAGGTGCAACGCAAGATGAACTCACGGCACTGGAGGAAGAACTTGCAAACGAACTCGAAGCGGCACTTGAATTTGCCAAGAACAGCCCGGAACCACTTCCCGAAGATGCCCTGAATGACGTTTATGCCGGATCCATTCAACCGTGATTATGATACACTAATTGGGTTCACATTCGCTGGCGAGGTGTTTTCCTTCAGTATTTCCGCTAACAACCTCGCCTGACCTCAAAATACCCAAATGGTCCGAGGGTTTTAAAGATGAAAAACGCAACGACGACAGGCGAAATGTCGCCATCAGAACTCGCGAAATGTAGAGAAAACCTCAAACGCCAGTGGGAAAACCGTCAGGTTGATAAAGAGCTGGTTCAACGCGCCTGGGAGACCGCGCGTCGCCTCGCCATCGTACTTTATCGAGACTTTGGTGCAACGAAAGTTGCCGTCTTCGGCTCCCTCACTGAACCGAAACGGTTCAGACAAAATTCAGACATCGATATCCTTGTCTGGGGGGTCTCATACGATAAATGCCTGGACGCGCTTTGGGAGACAAAAGGCTTGGATCCTGAGTTTAAAATAGATATTATCAATTTTAAATCCGTTGACCGTTTATTCCGTGAGCGGATTCTAAACCAAGCTATCCCTATTGATAAAGCAGGAACGGACGCTCTCAAACTCCTGAGCGCATCAGGCACAGAAAATGGAGAAACTTACACAGTGAATCGCGACGAACTTATTCAACGTATCACTGATGAACGGGAAAAAATGGCAAGAACTATCGGCAGGGTTGAGAGGGCCTTAGAGAAAATTGATATACTTCCAGTTGATGCAAGAGAATTCATTGAAAGAGCTCTTGCCGCAGATCTTGCCGAAGTTTACACGGGTTTTGAAAAAATTTTTGAACGGATTGCTAATGAAATTGATAAAC